>NZ_JAULSJ010000060.1:0-9348 GCF_030518295.1 Chryseobacterium urinae
ATTTTCCCAGCCTGTGTATTCATTGCTTCCAGATGTTTTCCGGAATATTCCAAAAACTCTTTCGGCGAGGAAGCTTTGGCATAATTCTCAGATCCTTCTTCGTAAGGAACATCCTTATCATCTTTACTGTGGATAAAAAGTTTGGGAAGACCTTCCGTATCCTGTAAATCCTCTTTAGCAGAATAAGGAGAAATAACATATCGGGAAATGACTTCCTTGAGTTCAGGTTTGTAATACATCGCAATATCTGTGAAAGAAGAAAGACTTCCATCCATTACCAGTCCTGCAATTTTGGTCTTATTATTTTTCGCTAAATGAGCTGCAATCTGCGATCCCATAGAAGCTCCGTACAGAATAATTTTGGTATCGGCAATTTCAGGTCTTTGCATCATTTTATCAAAGAAAATCTGTCCGTCTGATGCGATGTTAAGGTGAGTTGGTTTTCCTGTTGACTTTCCATAACCTCGAAAATCGATCATTACCACCTGAAAATTATTTTCAACCAAAGGTTTCGTCATGAAGAGATAAGAAGTTACATTTCCTCCTGCTCCGTGAAAAAACAGAACCGTTCCTTTGGCTTTTCCCGATTTTGGCTTTAAAATAATTCCTGTAATGGTATCTTTTTCCACCGGAATGGAAAAATCTTCGTAAACCAGATTTTCTACAGGACGAAGTGTCTTGCTTGGCTTGTAGAAATTATCATCCATCTGTGCTTTAAAAAAGCAGACTGTCATTAAAAAAAGTGCGGAGAATAGTAGTTTTGTTTTCATAGCGTATTATTTATGAAGCAAAACTAGCCTTTACAAAAGTCTTTCGCCAAAAAAACAGACTCAGCCGTAATTTTTCTCTTCTGAATGGTAAATATTCTCTTCTTACAGTTCTTCCAGCGGATTCCAGAACAGGTTTTTAAAATTTTTAATCCGGAAATTTTCCACAGTAATCCCTTCTGCTTCCAGTCTTTCCTGAAATTCCGGAACCGATAAACTTCCTGAACTTGAAATTACGCGATGCGCAGGAACATCTTTAGGACAACCTCCCATTGCTTTTCCAACGTGGCGGGAATGATTGGGATAGCCCACTGCTTTGGCAATTGCTCCGTAACTCGTTACTCTGCCTTTCGGAACTAACTTAGTGATTTCCCAAACCTGCTTTTTAAATATTTCGTCCATTTTTGTTTTGCATTATTTTTGAATTGACCATTGAAATTCAATCTGTAAAATATAAAGTTATGAAAAAATCGTTTTTCCGTTTTTTGAATACAATAAATAAGGCAATTTTACCCAAATTAAGTGATAAAGATCCGAACAAACTGACAAAAATTCAGAGAGGAATTCTTGCCTACCGTTATTTTGTTCTGATAAATTCGATGGATTAGACTGAGAAAAGTTTTATTTAATTTTAGCAATTAATTTTCTACATTTTTCATAGAGAGGTTTCTCAATCAGCAAATAAATAATAATGGAACAAATCCACAACAGTACAAAATTTTTATCGGGAAGATAAATGTAGGATTTAAGTTTCATATTGAAATAACTCAAATGGATCAGGTAAAACACAAATGAGGCATTTCCTAATAGAATCAATAGTTTTGAAGAAAGGACCTTTGAAATCCATGTTTTTTCAGACATCAGTCCCCAAAAGAAAATAATGATCGCGATTGGAAGCAAAAATTCGTGAATCAGTCTTCCCTCCCATCGCTCTACTCCGTGAACAAAATTATTCCGGGCAAAAAATGCAATGGCAATAATTAACAAAATAATTGAAACACCGCCCATTAAAGTAGACCGTTTTAATTTTTTTAAAAACTGAATACCTTTCTCTTTCTTCATTAAATAAGCCAATCCCATTCCGAAGAAAAACTCAGAACTTCTTCCGAAAAACGTGCTTCCTGTCATGAATTTCAGAGGATATAAAAAGCCTTCCGGATTTCCGTTATATTCATGCAGACCATAACCGATTCCCCAACCTACAATAAAAAATCCGGCTAAAAAAAGAATACAGTAGCTCCAGTTTTTTTTAAGCAAAAGAAATAAAAACGGAGCGAGAAGATAAAAGAAAAATTCTACCGTAAGCGACCATGCCTGAACGATTCCTGAGACAGAGTATTTTTCAAATAAAGAGTAAAAAAGTGAGTACTGTAAAAAATAGGTATCTACATCTTTGGAATATTTTACATCCAGAAAAAAAGCGCTCAGCAAAATCCAGTACAGCGGAAAAATTCTGGCGATCCGCAGTAAAATGTATTTTAAATAAGATTTTTTGGACTCCAGAGGTTTTTCTTCGTAACGGTAAGCGAGTAAAAAGCCACTAAGAACAAAGAAAACGGTTACTCCAATATGCCATTCGCTGATGAAACGCATGATTTCAAACGGCAGATCATCGCGCCAGTATTTGCGGTTATGATATACAAATACCATAATCGCTGCAACAGCGCGCATTCCTGTAAGAGCATCGAATTTATTTTTCTGAAAAGCTTCCAAGTTTTATAACAGTAAAAGTTATTTAGTTTTTAAACCACAAAAGAAACAAAAGAATTTTGAATGTAAAGAATATTTCAAAGGTTACAAAACATCAAAAAATTATTTGATTGTCCGTTTATTAACCTAAAGCTTCGACAGGCTCAGCTTGACATCGCTAAAAATCAAGTGTTTAGTATTAGAGGTGTCACACTGAGCTTGTCGAAGTGCCCGTTATAAATAATTGATTTTCAAATCAATGCATAGTAATAGGTTGTTTAACGGATACTCAAAAAAATTAACAAAGTCACATTTTGCAAACTTTTGAATTTCTATTTTTTTAATGAGTTCTTTTAACTCTTTTGCGGTTAAATTAAAAGTATGATACTAAAAAAGGCTTAATAAATAAGCCTTTTAAATATAATTAATTGAAATTTATACAATTAGTTTTCAAGGATATAAGAGAACATTAATGGTGCACAAATGGTAGCATCACTTTCAACGATAAATTTCGGTGTTGTGATATCCAGTTTACCCCAGGTAATTTTCTCGTTCGGAACAGCTCCGGAATAAGAACCGTAAGAAGTCGTTGAATCTGAAATCTGACAGAAATAAGACCAGAACGGAATATCATGCATTTCCATATCCTGATACAGCATCGGAACCACACAGATCGGGAAATCTCCGGCAATACCTCCTCCAATCTGGAAGAAACCTACTCCTTTTCCTGCTGAATTTTTAGTGTACCAGTCTGCTAAATAAGCCATATACTCGATCCCTGATTTCATCGTAGAGAATTTAAGTTCTCCTTTGATGCAGTAAGAAGCAAAAATATTACCCATTGTAGAATCTTCCCATCCCGGAACGACAATTGGTAAATTTTTCTCCGCAGCAGCGATCATCCATGAGTTTTCTCTCGGGATTTCATAATACTGTTCCAAAACTCCGGAAAGGATCATTTTGTACATGTATTCGTGCGGGAAATATCTTTCACCTTTATCATCTGCATCTTTCCAGATTTCATGGATATGTTTCTGCAATCTTCTGAAAGCTTCTTCTTCAGGAATACAGGTATCTGTAACCCTGTTCAGACCTCTTTCCAGAAGATCCCATTCTTCCTGTGGCGTAAGATCTCTGTAGTGAGGAACTCTTTCATAGTGAGAATGTGCTACAAGATTCATTAAATCTTCTTCAAGGTTTGCCCCTGTACAAGAAATGAAATCTACTTTATCCTGACGGATCATTTCTGCAAGAATTTTTCCCAACTCCGCAGTAGACATTGCTCCGGCAAGAGTAATCATCATTTTTCCGCCATCCTTAAGATGCGCAACATATCCCTTAGAAGCATCCACCAATGCAGCTGCGTTGAAGTGCAGGTAGTATTTTTCTATGAACTCAGTTATCGGTTTGCTCATTTTTTATAATTTTTGCAAAGATAAAACTTAAAAACGGAATGTAGCGGCTGCACTTAAAGAAAGTCTCGTTAAACCTTCTTTTTGGTCTTCTCCGAATTCTACCGACTGTCCGTTAAAGCTCATTTTGCTAAGGGTTCCTCCGGAAAGTCCGATTTTCGGACCTATTAAAAAGTTCCTGCTTACTTCATACTGATAGGCAAGATCCAGTTCCGCCCCGAATGTTGTTCCTTTTCCTTTTACCGTTCCTGTTTTTGTAGTATAAGTCATTGCTCCTAAAGCGACATCCATAAACAGTTTGTGCTTTGTTTCGTGAGCATCATTAGTTAACGTAAGTTCCGGACCGTAAAAATTAATCTGGTCTTTTGTACTTACATTTGCCGAAACAATATTTCCCATATTGTCTGCAACACTTAATCTTCCGCTTGTAGAAGCACTGTAGTTGGAATATTTGAAACCGATAAGAAGTCCTCTTTTCACTTCGTAACGCAATGCAACGTCGAAATTAAGACCGCTTTTGATTCCTTTGATGTATTCTTTCTGATCTCTCGGAATATTGTCCGGAGTTTTTGCCAGGCGCCACGCATAACCTACCGATGGAGAAATAGAAACTTTTTGTGCAAAAGAGAATACTGAGATTGAGAATAAACCCAATGCGAATAGTTTTTTGATCATTAGTTTAAAAAATTTATTTAATATTTAAGAATTGGAGATCGCTAAATTACTTTCTGAAAATTCGCCGCAATATATAAAGAAAACCATAAACCTGAAAGGTTGTAAAATGATATATCTTTCTTTTTAATTCTATGCATTGAATATTAAAAACTTTGCAAAAAACCAATGCCACTGTGCGATTACCAGAATTATGAATATTTCTACAATAATTGAAAAAACAAAATAAATTATCTATCATAAAAAATTATTTAACAATTTTTCAATAAAATAATCATTATTATCAATTTTTTAACTTAATTTTGAACGGTTCAATTAACAGCGAACTAAAATTATTTAATACCGTTATCCGTTACCATTTGAAATTTTGTATAAAATTTTAAAAACTAATAAGAATGAAAAAAAACATACTTTCAGGATGTGTTGCCTTGTTTTTTTCTTTGCCGTTCTATGCGCAAGTAGGCATCAATACAAAAAATCCTGCAGCCACACTGCATATAGAACCTTCTTCTTCAGTAAGTCCTACAGGCAAAGACGGAATTATAGTACCCAAAGTACAAAATCTTCCTTCCGTAAATCCTTCAAGACTGGGACAATTTATTTTTTTAGAAAACAATGCTACACTTGCCGACGGATTTTATTACTGGGATGGCTCCGGTTGGGTTTCATTTCCCGAATCCATCGACAGAAACACAGACAATACCATATATTCTTTTGACGGACAAGGCTATACAGGAACGGCATTATCAAGAAATATTAATTTTTCGAGGTATATAAAAGCCACTACAGACGGGTTTACATTAAACAACAATACGATTACAGTAGGAAAAGGAGGATTGTATCTTATTTCTTTTACAGGAAACAGTAAGAAACCTTCCGGTGCAGAAGAGCATGCCAATTTTACTTTTTCAGTTCTGGTAAACGGAGTTCAGGCGTCTTCTGTTCAGACTTCGATGGCTGCAGAATCCACCGCTTCCGTAAGTACTGCTTTTTCATTTTTAAGAAGATTAAATGTGGGGGATAATTTAACAGCCACCGTAACAAAGTCGAACGAAGGTCCCAATAATTATCAGGCATTCGGAATTAATAATCTGACTTTATTTTTTATACAAAACTAAGAATCATGAAAAAAACACTGCTTCAATCTCTTTTTCTTCTTTCCGGAATATTGATAAAATCGCAGATAGGAATCAATAATACCAATCCTAAAGCCAGTTTACATCTTGATGCTAAAAATAAAATATTACCAGAGTCTACCGTTGGTTTGGGAGTTCCGGTAGTGGATAAGTTTCCCACAACATCGCCTTCCTCCAATCAGGACGGAATGTTAATCTATCTTAGAAATACTACAGATTCTAATTTGGAGGGATTTTATTATTGGGATCATGCGAAAAGCAATTGGGAATATATCATGGATCTTAAAGCTGCCGGACTGGATGTTTCCAAAACCATTGCTTCCGGAAGTTCTTTTTCTCCGAATAATATGAGCGGAAACGGTGTACAGTCCAGAACAATTCCTCTGACCACAATCAACAGTCTGGATCCCAGTTTCAGTCTTAGCAACGGAGGTCTGAAAATCGGGAAAACAGCAAGTTATTATATTTTTCTTACAGGAGGCGTTTATAAAGATGCTGTAAATAATGTGAATGAATACATCACAGAGATTTTAATTAACGGAGTTTCCAATACGCAGCTTACCTCAACCAATACAGCTCCGGGAGGAGATACCGTTGGAAGATCTTCTACTTTTTATATTGCAACCATTTTTTCTTTAAATAAGGATGATGTTTTAACTGTAAAAACAACAAGAACTACAACTGCCGCCAATACTGTAAGTGTTGATACTCCATATACTTTAACCATCATTAATTTAAACTAAGCAACACCATGAATAAGCTCTCCATATTTTTTTTCGCCCTTGCATTTTTATGTACAGGTAAAGTAACGGCTCAGATAGGAATCAATAATCCGGCTCCCAAATCCACACTGGATGTTAAGCCCGACAATCAGGCAAATCCTTCGGGTATTTCCGGTGTTATTATCCCGAGAGTAAATGCTTTAAATACAACGGATGTTAAAGAAAAAGGTCTTATGGTTTTTCTGAATTCTGCCGACGCTGCCCAAAAAGGATTTTACTGGTGGAACGGAACAGAATGGAAACGATTTTTGTCTTTAAGCAGGGTTTCCAGCAACAAATCTATTTTGTATGCCACAACAAAAAACACCTTCAAAGAAGGAAATATGACCGAGTTGGGTTCTTCCAACGACAGAACTTTAGATTTTGAAGATTTCACCACCAATGATGCTTCTAATTTTGAGATCAACACTTCCGGAGAACTTGTGGTAAAAAAAGCAGGATATTACCATATACAGGCAGCTTCGTTCATCAAAAAAAACAATGGAAACGATCTTAAAAGAGAACAGCTTGATATGAAAATCTATGTAAACGGAGTAACTGCATCCGCCAATAATCCCGTAAATTTTGATCTTGAAGGAACAAAAAGTTTTCCGATTGGATTATATTCTATTGCGATAAATGCTACCGGTGTTTTGAAACTGAATGCGAACGACCGTTTATCAATGAAAATCATCAGAACGTACAGAGACACCGATCAGACAGGGAATCTGGTGATCATCCCGGATCAGAATACGAAATCCAATGTAACTTTACGATATATGGGAAATTTTTAGAACTGAATTAATATTTAAACTTCCGATTCTCTTTTTTATCCGATAACTTCTTTTTCGTGTCTAATCTTTTTTGCTTCTGTGCTCTTGAAGGCTGCGTAGAAAGACGTTTTTTCGGTATAATTAAAGCTTTGTGAATGATGTCCAGAATTTTATCCGTCGCTTTATTTTTATTGGCAAGCTGCGTTCTGCTTTCTGAAACGGTTAAAAATAAAAATCCTTCTGCATTAATCCTGTTCCTGAGTTTTTCCTGAATTAAATTTTTCTGAAATTCATTAAAAAATCCGGATTCCTGAACATTCCAAAGAACCGTTACGGAAGTTTCCACCTTATTAACATTCTGTCCTCCTGCTCCGCTGCTGCGGGAAGTTTTAAAGCTTAGTTCTTTGGTAAAATCTTTCATTTAAAATTTTAATTTTGAATGTTCTTTTATATAATTGAGCTCTCCGTCCACAAAAGACAAATCTTTTCTTAAATTATTCACCGTATCTTTTTTAATAATTAAAAAACTCCTTTTATTGGAGTCTATAATTATTGAATCTCCACGTTCCGCATCATGCACACAAGCCCAAGAATATATTTCACAATTCCTGCCATTAATTGCATAGGGATAAGTATTTTTCCTGAAAGGATTAAAATAATTCGCTGTACTTTTAAAACTTTTCAGATAAATGATATTAAAACAATGATTACCGGAATCGCTTATATCATCAATTATTCCTTTTATAACAATATTATTTTGGAATAACGGCTCTTCATACTGATCCTGTTTTTCAGCTTCTCTCATACTCCATTGAAAATAAAACATCGAACCGGTAAGAAAAATGACAAAAATAACAGCAATTTTTATCAATTGTCTCTTCATAAAATCAATTTTAAAAGTTCTTTCCTCGATATTTTTCCATTGGGTGTTCTCGGAATTTTTTCAACAAAAATAATTTCTTTCGGCTTGTGAAAACTTTTTTCAAACTGAATTTCTCTTATTTTTTTAATTAAATCGTCCGATTTTTCGCCTTCAATTACTGCAATCAATTTTTGACTGAGACTTACATCATCAATTCCTAAGAAAACCACTTCATTCGGAATTTCTTTTTTTACCAGAGTTTCCAACTGTTCAGGGAAAATTTTTGCGCCGCCTGAATTGATAACATTGTCAATTCTCCCGAGAAATTTAAACTGTTTTTCATCTTTAATTTCAACTAAATCATTCGTTTGAAGAATGTCTGGATTTAATTTTGGAGCATAAATTCTCAGACAGTTTCTTTCGTCTAAAGATATTTCTACATTTTCAAAAACCGTAAAATATTCTTCAGAGTTTGGCAAAATTTGTTTTAATCCAATATGAGAAAGGGTTTCAGACATTCCGTAAGTTTCGAAAATAAAGTTTTCAGAGTCTGAATTTTTCAAAGCTTCCTTCATTTTTTTTTTCACATCTTCAGAAACGGCAGCTCCGCCAATGATGAGATTCTTAATCAGATACAGTTTATCTAAAGAATTTTCAACCTGAAGCGGCGTCATGGCGCAGAAATCGATTTTCCGGTCTAACGTTTCTACAGGTTTTACAGAAGGATCGACAACAATTAATTTTAATTTCCTCATCATGGAACGAACGACCATCATTTTCCCTGAAATATATTCGACCGGAAGACAGATTAACGCTGTATCTCCTTCTTTCAATCCCAAAAAATCGCAGGTCATCTCTGCGGAATTCATCATTCTGCTTTTTTCAATATCAAAAACTTTGGGAGTTCCGGTAGAACCGGAAGTCTGTACTTTTACCGTATCAGAATCCGAGAACCATTCTTCCAGAAAATTCTTCACCTTGATTTCGAATTCTGTTTTAAAGGATAATTGATTAATATTGAGATTCTTGAAGTCTATCTGCATCATTTCCGAGAATAAAATATACAGTAAATTTAAAAAAAAAGTTTAATATTTTCTTGTATGTAATAAAAAAAGCTGTAAATTTGCACCACTAAAACAAACAGAGACTCATGGTGTAGCGGTAACACTACTGATTTTGGTTCAGTCATCTGGGGTTCGAATCCCTGTGAGTCTACAAAAACCATCCTTTTTTAAGGATGGTTTTTTGTTTCTGCTTTCTCAGAATTACAGATTTA
>NZ_JAULSJ010000061.1:0-8030 GCF_030518295.1 Chryseobacterium urinae
GGCATGTATGATTACGGTGCAAGGTTTTATATGGCTGACATCGGTAGATGGGGAGTCGTTGATCCGCTCGCGGAAAAAATGACCCGTCATAGTCCTTACAATTATGCATTTAATAATCCTATTCGTTTTATTGATCCGGACGGAAGACAGAATGAAGACTGGGTAAAAAGAACTGGTCAAAGTAGTTGGGAATATAATAGCACTATTACGTCTGCACAACAAGCTAAAGATGCCGGATATGTAGCTTATGCTGATGGACGGGGAGATAAAAATAGTACTTACATTACCCCAATGTCAAGTAATGGAGTTGATACTGGTGTAGATAGAGAAGTTGTTTTAGGTGAAGGAGGAAATTATACAGTAGATGGAAAAGCTTTTATTGCAGAAGATCAGGCCCCTTATGTAAGTTCAAAAGAAGTAGATAAGATGGGGAAAGCAATATCAATGCAAATATATGTTCCTGCATTTATTATGTCTGGAGGAAGTGGTTCGGTAGTAATGGACTACTTAACAGGAGCAGCAACAAGAGGACTAACAGATTTATCTACACAAAGTTTTTTTAAAGGAGCAGAAAATGTTGACGGAAGACAACTACTTATAAATACTTTCGTAGGAGGAGGCAATAGTTTTCAGTCAATGGGAAAAACTGCTTTAGCAAATTTCTCCCTTAATATGACTAATAATTTTGGTACTTCTTTGTATAATGGTACATTCAAACAAGATGCAACGATAAATACTGCAAAAATATTTACTGGAGCATTGGGTACTGCTACTGGAATAGTAGGAGGAAATACTTTCACTAATACTTTGCTACCAAGCATTTATATGAATGGTACAGATAAATTATTAAATGATGCAAATGACAAATATAATAAAAGTCGTTAGGCTATTAAAAAATAATTATCATATAATCCTTGCGTTTGGTACATTATTATTTATTATTATGGCGTTCTTTTTATCTCATTTTAATCTAAAGGATGCAAAGAAAAATTCAAAATATACTGTCGCTTACATAACAAGCGACTGGCATCAAAAAAATAATAATGGTGTTGGTACAGATTTTTCGTATTATATAAATGGAGAAAGAATTGACAGAACTTGTGCTAATAGTTTAAAAAAAGGAAGCAAGTATATTCTGTTATATGATTCTATACACCCTCAAAATTATATAATGCTTTATAATCATAAATTATCCAATAATATAAAAGCACCCCCAAATGGATGGAAATTTAAAGATCTTCCTATTAAAATTGACTCTAATGAATTAAAGGTTTATTTTAAGGAATTAAATATTCCATAATATATTATAAAAGAGACTGTTTCAAAAGCTTGAAACAGTCTCTTTTTATCTAAATAATTATTTATTTACTTATTTATTTATTAAGAAATATATAATCACCCCTTAATAGAGATCTTACATATCCTTCCAGATTATTTTGTATCATAAAATTTGAGACAATTAATTTCGTGGAAGATAAATTCCTTTTTTGGTTTAGTTTTTTTATTAAACTGATTGTTTCTTCCAAGTCCTCTTTAGTATTACGTGCAAAATTATTATAAATAGTATCTGTAAATTGACTAAAGTGTATACTTTTGATAATTTCTTGCTTTTTCTTATCGTCCCAGTTATTTTCTTTAGCAGTTTGTTCAACTTTATTTTTACAATAACTGTTAAAATAATTTTCAAACTCAGTTACCTTGATAAGTTCATCAATAAGGATTTGTTTATCTGCTGTAGGCATTGATGGCGGCGGCGGAGCCTGAGCAAAAGCAACAGAAGAGATAAAAAAAGTCAATAATAATAAAATATTTTTCATAGTCTACAAATTAGAAAAAGTTTTACGAGTTTTAAAATCCCTTATGTAAGTATCAATAAGGTCGTACAGTGTTTGTTTTTTACTTTCTTCAAGTTCTTCCAAATCCTTAATTCTGTCCACTGTTCTTTTATCAAAAGATACTTGACTGGTCTCTCCCACGAGATAATCCAAAGTAACGCCTAAAGCATCTGCAATTTTTTTAGCAGCATCAATAGAAGGTATCGCTTCACCTCTCTCATACTTCCCAATCATCACGCGAGAAACTCCGCTTTTATCGGCTAAATCACTTTGAGAGAATCCGTTTTTGTCTCTTAAAGTTGTAATGATACTTCCTATATTCATCCCTAAAAAGATATAAAAGTTCTTGATAATTAATTGTTATATCAAAAATATGAAATTAAAGGATATAAAAAAATCTGATAAGATTTGTTCAAATGAAAACAAAAAGATACATTTGTATCTGATAATAACATAAAGAATTTTTCAAAAATTTTTAAACAATGGAAATCACCGCCATCAAAGAACGCTTATCCTTATCCGCAGTTCTTCAACATTACCACCTTCAGCCCAAAAACAAAATGCTTCATTGCTTTTATCACGAAGACAAAACGGCAAGTCTTCAGGTCAATCTGGAAAAGAACTTCTACAAATGCCACAGTTGCGGAAAAACCGGAGACGTCATCCAGTTTATAGAAGATTACGAGAAACTGACAAAACACGAAGCAATAAAGAAAGCAGAATCTTTAATTGGTGGTTTACAGTTGTCCGTTGAAGGAAAAAAACAAACAGTCAAAAACGAACAGCCAACAACCGACACAGAATTTTTAGAAAGAATGTTTTCCTATTTTAAAAATGCGCTTCATTCTTCCAAACCTGCAAGAGAATATTTAGGCAAGAGAAATCTCGACAACAGTATTCTGGAAATCGGCTACAACTCCGGACAGTTCCATCACGGGGAAAGAAAAACTGAAGAGCTGATAAGAAAAGCACTGGACGCAGGATTATTACAGGATAAAGGCTTAATCAACAGCAGAACCGGAGAAAAAGGCTACAGCCCTTTTGCGAAATGGTGCATCTGTTTTGCGCTGAGAAACAAAGAACACCGGATCACAGGATTATACTTCCGCTCTGCATTATATGATGATCCTTCGTTGGACGGCTCAATAGCGAAACATTTTTACCTGAAGAACCGTTCCGGAATTTATCCCCATTACCCAAACCCTCAAACTCACAAACTCATTCTTACGGAGGCTATTATCGATTGTGCAAGTTTACTTCAGATACAGCCAATTGCCAATAGCTATTCGCTAATGGCTTGCTTTGGAACCAATGGATTGAATGAGGAAATTTCAAAGGCAATACAGGAATGGTGTCATTCTGAGCAAAGCGGAGAATCTAAAGAAATTATCTTTTGTTTTGATAACGATGAAGCAGGAAAAACCGCAGTGGAAAAGTACTCCAAAGAATTTAAAATCTATAATCCAAAATTTAAAATCTCTACCGTTGAATTACCCTGCAAAGATGTTAACGAAACACTGCAACTGCACGATGAAAGTATTTTCACCCAGCTTTTAGAAGAGAGGAAAATTTTATTTTCATCTGAAAAAAGAGACTCCCAAATTACGCAGAACGACACGCGCACTGTCATTCTGACGAAGGAAGAATCTCTAAAAACCAACAACGATCAACCCAAAACAGCAACCGACTTTTTACAGCAAAAGGATCTGCTAAAGAATCTCAATCAGTTAATCGAAAAAGCGGGGATCATTGGCGAAGAACAGTCCAGACTGCTTTTATTTTTAATTACGATCAGTTATTTAAACAAAAGTCCTCTGCACGGAATTGTACAGGGAAGCTCAGGAAGCGGAAAAACCCATATCATAAGCAGGATTGCGGATTTAATGCCACAGGAAGACGTTCTGAGATTTACAAGAATTACGGAAAGCAGTTTATACAATTGGGGCGAGTTCGATTTATTCCAAAAGATCATCATCATTGAAGATCTGGACGGATTAAAAGAAGATGCATTGTATGCGCTGAGAGAATTTATCAGCAACCAAGTTCTGAGAAGTTCAGTTACCATCAAAGACAAAAAAGGAAATAATAAATCAAGTCATAAGATTGTAAAAGGACAGTTCAGCAGTTTATCAGCCACCACCAAAGGCGAAACGTATGAGGATAATATGAGCCGGAGTTTTTTACTGGCAGTCGATGAAAGCAAAGAACAGACACAAAGAATTATCCATTACCAAAACCAAAGGAACGCAGGAGAAATTGATCGGAACGAACAAAATTGGGCGACGAACTTCGTCCAGAAAATCGTAAGGAATTTAAAGCATTATGAGGTCATTAATCCTTTTGCAACAAAACTGAATCTTCCTGAAAAAGTCCATAAAATAAGACGTTTAAATGAAATGTATCAGGCGGTAATAAAGCAGGTTACTTTTATTAATCAATATCAGAGAGAAGTTAAAAACGGCTATCTGATAACAGAAATTGAAGATATCGAACAGGCTACAGAAGTACTGTTTGAAAGTATTGTTTTAAAAGTAGACGAATTAGACGGAAGTTTACGGCAGTTCTTTGAAAAGCTGAAGAAGTTTATAAAAAGTCCTGAAAAAGACTTTATGCAAAGAGAAATAAGACAGGAGTTTAATTTATCGAAAACCCAGTTACAGCGATATATCAACACACTTTTAGAGTTAGAATATATTAAGCAGGTTGGAGGATTTAACAATACAGGAATCCGCTATAAAGTAAGTTACTGGGATAATTACCAAAAATTACGAGCCGAAATAAAGGACTATTTATTAAAACAGATTAAAGAACTGAAAGCATTAAAACAATAAATAAATTGCCTAACCTGCAAGGTTTGGTTCACTACGGTTCGCCATTGGTTCACAAGAAATAAAACTACGACAGCATAACTTATTTAAAATCTATCATTTATAATTTAAAATTACTCTGGCGACCCAAAATAAAAAATATTGAGTAAGCAAAACCGTCGTAGATATGAACCCTGAACTTTACATCTTAAACTTTAAACCTTTAGAATGGAAGAATTTAGAAGATATTTAGAGCTTCGGAACTATCAGAAAAGAAACATTCAGAGAACCTTATCCGCTGTAAGAGAATATGAAGAGTACAGAGCAAAAGGAAACCTTCCGAAAGATTACATCCGCTATCTGAAACAGAGAAAAAATAAAAACAACCCTGCAAAATTACTCAGCAACAATACGGTAAACAATCATTTAACCGCCCTGAAATTATACAAAAATTACAGAAAAGAGATTGAGCAGAAAGAAACCGGACTTGTGATCTGCAAAAGCCTTAAAACCATTGTTCCGGAAGTAGAAATATTAAACCCGGAAGAAATACAGAAACTCTTTGAAACTACTGTAAATAAAAGAGATAAAGCCGTTATCGCAAGTCTGTATTATTTAGGATTAAGAGCCGGAGAATCGGCAGAACTGTTACTGGAGGATGTAGATTTAGACAATGCAAAAGTTTTGATAAGAAAATCCAAAACAGGCTATCAGAGAGAAGTTCCCATCCACAGCAAAGCCTTAGAAATTTTTGAGGAATATTTACAGGAAAGAATCCATAAAGGCGATTGTTTTTTACAGGGACAGAAAGGAAATCTAACTCCTTCCGGAATAGAATTTATCATAGAAAAAACAGCAGAGAAAAGCGGGATTACAAAAAGAATCTATCCCCATTTATTACGGCACAGTATCGCCACACATTTACTGAAAAACGGAATGGAACTGAAAAAAGTAAGCCGGTTTTTAGGACACAGGAGTTTAGAAAGTACACAAAGATACACACACTTATGAAAGAATTTTTACAGTACTTAAAAGATCACTATCATTATGCAGAGCGTACCCTTACAGAGAAAGAAAAGCAGGTTTTGTTATGGAAAAAATTATGTTCAGGGAAACAGGATTTTGATAAAATAAATACCGCAGAACTTTTAAAAATTGCAGCCTTACAGCAGAAAAAATATACCCTTGTTACGGTTAATAATCAGATCAGAACCGTAGAACAATACTTTGAATATTTACAGATCACAGGAAAAAGAAAAGACCATCCTTTAAAGAATTTTAGAATAAAAGTACCGAAAAGACCTTTAATTACAGGATTTTTAACCGAAGAAGAATTACAGGATATCGAGAAGGATTTTAGAGAGAAGAAATACAAAAAAGGACAGTTCAGTTTATTTGGAAAACGCAATCAGATTATTTTAAGCCTTATTATTTATCAGGGTTTAGATACAGGAAGTTTGCGGGAACTTAAAGTAAAAGATATCGATTTAGAGAAAGGAAAAATTACCGTTCCTGAAGCTACAGAAAACCGTTTAAAAGAAAGGATATTATCTTTAGAAGCATCACAGATTTTAGAGCTGTACAAATACATTAATGAGACAAGAGCGGAACTCCTTGAAATCTCAAAAACCATAAAAGAAACTGAAAAGCTTTTTATTATCGGAGAAAACACAAAATTTAGCAGCATAACAAAACAGATCCGAAAACAGATTAATATTGAAAGTTTACAACTGATCAGAAACAGCCGGATTAATCTCTGGCTAAAGCAATATAATGTAAGAGAAGTTCAGTATAAAGCAGGATTTAGATATTTACGAAGTCTGGAATATTTTGACCGTACCGAACTGGAAAACCTGAAACAGGAAATAGAAAAATACATTTGAAAAATTAAAAAAATGGAAGACGAACTTCGTCCCGACGCTTGCATTTTAATAGTTTTCCCGCCCTCCGAATAAAAAAGACATTTTCCTCCAAACTTCCCGCTTCCTTCCTCCCGCTTTAAAGCCACAGCAAATTACATAATCAAAATTATACGCAAAGCAGCCGCTAAACGTTGCCTTCCACTCCGACAAGCTTCGTTACAGGCAAATCCCTCATTGCCTATAATTTGAGATTATGCAAAATGCTTTCCTTTGTTCCGTTTTTGGAAAAAACTCCACAGCAACCGCTTTTAGCCGACCACTTTTCCGAATCTTTCCCGAGCCGAAAAATACCTTTTTTGTCTACACTTCCCACCCTGAATAAGGAAAAATGCGCCAACGCTCTTTACGTCTTTGATTGAAATGACACGGTGGATTAGCAATAAAAATATTAAAATGTGGATAAAGCCGAAGCTGAAACCATCAACTATTTTACCCACATTTTAACATTTTACAACACCGACAACAAGAAATATTTGTCATAAAAAGAATGTGGATTTATGGAAAAAATCCAAAGCTGAATCCCGCGCCGATTTTTCCCACAAGTCCACATTTTGGGCAACAAGAATAACAAAACCACCTGAACCACAAAACAAATCAAAGAAAGATATATATTTGTAAAATAATAGTCCGCTGGTCAGAGCGGACTATCTAATACTAACTTTAATCAAAGTGGTTACAAACTGAGTTTGCAATCACTTTTTTACTTTCCTGCATTCTTAGAAACAATAACAAAAGCTGTCATCGCTAAAATTACAAGGAAAAGCATTCCGAGAATGGTAATTATATTTTCCATACAGCAAATAAAAAAATAAATCTATTAACCAACACTACTATTTTTGACATTAATTACTTTTTCAATTGAAAAAGTAAAAATCTGCGGAAAAAAAAATTAAAATAAATTTTTACACCTACTCAAAATAGGTGTAGGTTCAAGTTGTTAACCTCCTTAAAATAGTAGTAGGTTCGAGCGTTACACCTCATTAAAATAATAGTAGGTTCGAGTGTTGCACCTCCTTAAAATAGTAGTAGGTTAGAGCGTTACACCTCCTTAAAATAATAGTAGGTTCACAAAATAATGTACTATACTGTTTTTTTAGAACTCTAAAAATGATTTACAAAAAATGGATATTGAAAATCAATTCTTTACAGAGGTCTTGGAAAAATCACCGCTTTTTTTGAGAGCTCAGGCAAAAATTACGTTTTTAATTAGCAAGATGTGTCTTTGTCCGTACAAATTTCTTCGAAATTTTTCGCTCAAAGACTTTTCTACCTTTTTTTAAAGGGTAAAAAACTTCGGAACTCAGTTCTTTTTTTTCAATTGAAATAAAAAATAGTAAAAACCCTGTTTTTTTCTTCAGTTGAAATTAATACTTTTGAAAAAGCGAGCAAGAGCAGACGATCACAGTGTAAAGCCTCGCGCGAAGAAAAGTTAAAGTAGGCAAATCCTGAAAACTGGTGTAGACTCA
>NZ_JAULSJ010000062.1:0-7443 GCF_030518295.1 Chryseobacterium urinae
TATTAAATCAAATTTCTCCATTGCGGTTGCTTTTATTTCATCAGCAATATCTATATAGGGTTTCATGGCGCTGTAATCACTATGTCCAGTCCACTTCATTACTACTTGCGGAGGAATCCCAAGTGATAATGCATTGCAAATAAATGTTCTTCTACCGCAGTGAGTTCCAAGTAAAGAATATTTCGGTAACACTTCGTCAATTCTTTTTTTTCCCATATAATAAGTCTGCGTAATAGGTTCATCAATTTCTACTAACTCTGCCAACTCCTTTAGGTAGTCATTCATTTTTTGATTGCTAATAACGGGTAAAGCTCTATTTTGCACAAAATCTTCATCTTTGTATTTTAACAAAATTTCACGACTATGCGCATTAAGGTCGATTGTGAGATTATCAGATGTTTTTATAGAATTTATTTCAATGTGTTTTTCTTTGACGTCCGATTTCCGTAAATTAAAAACATCAGAATATCGCAGACCGGTAAAGCATTGAAATAAGAAAACGTCCCGAATTTTTTCAAGATGTTTCTTGTTTTCGGGAATTACATATTCACGAAATCTCTTCAATTCATCCTGTGAAAGAAAAATAACTTTTTTCGGAATGTTCTTTAGTTTTGGTTGAAATAGTTCGAAATAGGAATTTGTTTGATATCCTTTTCTTTTTGCCCATTTTAAAAACCACTTTAAAGACTTAAACTCTTTCAGAATAGTAGAGTTTTTATGATTTTTTGATTCCAAAAAATGTTGGAACTTGTTATAGCCCTCCTCATCCAAGTTGTCAAATTTTAAATTGGGATTAAATTCTGTTAACTTGTTTTTTAGCGTATTCATCTTCATCAAGGTTTTATCTTTCCAATATGAGTTTCTTGATTCTTCTTGAGTAAATAGGTCAAAAACATCAAAAAAAGACTTTTCTTCTACAATTTCAGTTTTCGAAGTTCTCCCAACTTCGCAATTAAAAGATTCACGGAATTGTTTTGAGCATGGAGACATTACATCAACTTCAAATTTTTGAAAAGTTCTTTGACAAGCCGATTCAAATTCTTGAATTTTCCTGTTGATAATGCTTGCGAAAATTTTCTTATCGCCGTGAGTTGTATTGGCCTTACAGCGTTGTGTTTCCTTGCTCCATTTTTGTATTTCTACTCTATATCCCAAATTGAAAGCCACAATATTGCCATCCCACTTAATGCGATATCGCAGTTTTGCAGTAGGATTGTCTTTTTCCCTGTCAAGAAGAAATTGAGCGTGATACTTTATATTCATATTAGAAAAATTGATTATCGATTTTCAATAGAACCCAATTTAAAGTCCCGTATTGACACTCCTTCTGCTTTTATAAAGTCATCTAAAGAGTATTTTAAAGTCTTTATCAGTTGGTTGTCAGCATAAATATTTATTGTTTTGGACAAGGTTGGTAAAGTTGTTTGTTCTGAACTGTTTTTATGTGTGTAGATTTTTAAAGAAAAATATAAAACAGGTTCGCGGGTTTCAAAAGATTCAATGGGCTTTAATGAGTTTGCTAATATTCCTGTTTCATTTCTATTACTTGTAAGCTCCTGGGAAATCTTCATTAAGTCAGTGAAAGATGTATAATTAAACCCTCCTGCTTCATCTTTCCAATTGTTCGTTCCCATTGTATTTGTAACAACTGAAATATCCTTATCTCTCGTATCAACAATCTGTTCTAAATTTCCATTATTCACTTTTACAATACGAAGCCATATATTTTGATTGTATTTCTCAATGTCCCCTTCGTTTATTATCTCAATTTTCAACTTTTTTTGAATTTTTATTAAATCTGCTTTTTCATCTTCTAATTTCTTATTTTCTTTTTCCTGATATTTTGAAAAAACCTTTTGTGCGATTTCTGCATCTCTACTTTTCCAATTATTCAAAGCATTTTTCTTCTGCTGAGCAATCACGATTCCCCCAAATAAAATAGCACTAATTATCAAAATCCTTTTCATAGTTATTTTTTTAAAATTTCAAGAAGTATAGTAACCTGTCTCATGCTATCCGATAGTTGCTCTTGACTGGTTTTCAATCTTTCTGTTAGTTCTTTTTGTATTTCTTGATAGCCTTTTTGAAGTTCTATCATATTAGAAAACTCGCTATGCGAAATAGTAACATTTCCACTAATATTTCCATTAATGTTGCCGTTTACATTATTTCCTGAGCCATTATTATTAATGTTTTGGTTGTTGGTTTTTAGCATTTCACCTGATTCCGAAATAAACCACTCTGGATTCAAATCGGTATAAGTGTATAGTATTTTTTCAATAGTATCTGAGTTGAGTCCCGAGTTGTTTTTTATAGCTCTGCCAATTAAACCAACAGACAAACCAGCTTCAACAGTGATTTTATTGGGGTTTAACCCTTTGTAGGTCATGTAACTTTGCAATCTTTCAGTTATAGTCATCTTTAATTTTTTTTTTGTTTTTGAGATTAAAATATAGATATATTTCAATATTTATTTTATATTTGCAATACAAATATAGTAAAATATATACAAATAAGTATTTTTTTAGAACAAATTACAATAAAAATTTCAAAATGGAAGATTATAATAGACCAATTTGGCAATTGACCATAGGTGAATTTGTGGAAATTTTAGATGCCAGAAAACAAGAATCATCAGAAAACCCCACACAAGAAAAGGTATTTAATGAAAAGTATGTTTACGGTCTTTCTGGATTAGCAAGAATATTGGGATGCTCTAAAAATCATGCAGGAAAATTGAAAAGTAAGGGAATTTTTGATGAAGCCATCATTCAAAATGGGAGAAAAATTATCATTGATTCGGAAAAAGCATTAGAACTTTTTAAAGATAACAGCTGATGGAAAACATAACCCCACAAACACCTCTTTGCAATCTGACCGTAAAAGAATTTTTAGAGATATCTAAAAATTTAAATTCTGAAAATATGTATGAATACGGTTTAAAAGGTTTGGCAAAAATTCTGGGCTGTTCCATTTCAAAAGCATCCAAGATTAAATCTTCAGGAATTTTGGATGAAGCCATCATTCAGAAAGGAAACATCATCATCATCGACAAGAAAAAGGCTATAGAACTTTTTGCAAGCAGTTAGAAATGTATTACTTGGAACTTATCGACCGATTTTGGGACTTCAATCACAAGGCAAGACTTGGCTCTTCGGCAATTTCGCTCTATCTGTACCTTTTGAAATTAGGAAAGGACAACGATAGTTATAAGGTCGTTATTTCCGATGTTGCACTCGGTAATGCATTGGGAATAACTAGAAAAACCGTAAAACCGACCAAAGATAAACTTCGCGAGTTGGGTCTTGTTGAATTTGAGTCCAAAAGTGGATTTCCTTGTAATTACAGAATTCTGTTAAATTACTTATCTGATATTCCCATACTGGAGAAAATAGAGAAGGAAAAAATCGAAAAAGTACCAAGTTTGGAAATTGTTGAAAAACATGAAACTTTAAAGAGAAGCGATTCGTCCAAGGAAGTTGTTCCCAAAATCAGTAAATCTAGTGATAAAGTTTCCATTACTGATACTTCCAAAAGCAGCAAGTCAAAAATTATTCCCGAATTGGAAGAATTTATTCAGTTTGCAACAACTTTAGAGGATTATCAGCCTCTTTTGGACTCTGTAATTGAAGAAAAATATCATTCGTGGTTAGAAAACGACTGGCGGAATAGTTCTGGAAGACCCATTTCCAACTGGAAATCCTCATTAAAAAGTATCCTGCCCTATTTGAAGAATAGTCAAAATGATGATACAGTTTCCGTCGATTCCATTCCAAATATCAAACGACCGAAAACATCATGAAATCAATAAAAAGTCGATTTCATTTCTAACAAATCGTAAAAACTTAAAACAATGAAAATATCTGACTTAAAACCTGGTCAAAAAGTAACCATCAATAAAATATCTTACGAATATCTGGGTATCCAGAAAGTGAGGATCCCCAATATAGGAGAAGCCGAAAAAAGGGTGTTCAAAGCAACTGGTGTTGATTCCTACAAACACTACAATCTCATTGATGGAGACAAAACACTGAAAAGTGAGAAAATAAAACTAGTAAAGAAAACTGTTCGAACCAAATAATTACCATCTGAAATCAGGAAATAAGAAATCAGGAACATTAAGAATAGAAAATGTCTTTATCTGAAAAAGATTTGCGCCATGTCCGAAAGAAGTTTGAGGACAAGGGAGAAAAAGTTCCCGACAAGATTCGGCTGGGAAACCATTTCGTGGACGACTTTATTTTTGATGACCAACAAGCGGCGGACATCCCAATCAATGCGCTTCGAGTCATTTTCAATATCGTTGCAATTATCGGCAATGAACAGTTTCGTCCCGAAGACCGTCCGAAGCAACTTTCCCTATTTGATGAAGAATTTGAAACAGAAAATAACATTTTCGCCTCCATCAAAATCCGGAACAGTAAAATTTCTCCGAGTGGTTCCACAAAGCAGGTTGTGGATGCCTATGAGTTTCTCGCCAAATTTAAGATGGGATGGTACAAATCGCTTAATTCAAAAGGGAAAGAAATCAAAACATTTGGCGGACTTATTTCTACGCCAACCTATGACCAAAGAGGTTTTACCACATTTCTAATTAGCAGTTACTGGCTGAAAAAATTATTGGTTATTCCCGAATATAATTATGTACTCTATCATCTGGTGTATAATATCAGAAACAACAAACACATTATTTTCTCCATCTGGCTTTCAAAAATTCCCGAATCGGGAACAATGCTGAAGCTGGGTAATTTCAATAAAAAGTTTGGGTTAAATTATAAAAATACCAAAGATTTCTGCTTCAAATTTCTAAAGCCCATCAAAATCAATCTCGACAGATACAATAGTTTTTCTTTCCAATACAGGTATGAAAAGGATTCCATATTTATTGTTCCTATCTTAACCAAAGGATTTTCTCATCCATTTGAAGAAGCAAAAAAACTTATAGAATCAAACCAAGAGAATTTTAACCAAAGTCATAAAATTAACCGAAGATTGCTCTATTTCAAAAAACGATATAGATTAGACGAAGCCGAAACAGTCCAGTTTTTCCATCAATACGAAAATATACCGCAGACAAGGGAACTGATTGAAAGAGCCTTCAAGGAATTTATTAGGAACTGCAGAATGAGAAAGATAGCATCGACCGACTTTAAAGGTCAAAAATTTCTTATTGAAATTCAGGCACACATCAAGCATTTGTATAGAAATACAAAAATGGGAGAAATATTCCCTAATGGCTATCCGATGATTGTCTGATTTCGGAATTGCACTCACCACCAATTCGGAATTGCACTCACTAAAGTTAAAGAAATGTTAAAAATGAACAAAATAACAGCATCGAATTCGGAATTGCACTCACCCGAAGATTTAGAAAACACAAAAATTGTGGATAACCTAGCTGTTTTGTGGATAACTACGGTTATCAGAATAAATGGAAAAATCGATTCGGAATTGCACTCACCCCAAAACAGGCTTTATTTCGGAATTGCACTCACCCAAATTTCGGAATTGAACTCACTAGTTTTCGGAATTGAACTCACCGAAAAACACCATTAAATCCTTTGTGGCAAAAGAAGAATGCCGTTTGCTAAAAGTAATATAAAAATAAATTAAAAGTCTTTTTTATTTAAAAGGGAAATGTGGATAAGTAATTTGCATTAAAAGAAAAAAAATGAATTGCGAAAAAGTCAAGCAAAACGTCGGAATTCGGGCGGTTTTGGAGTCGTTCGGGCTGTTTCCGGTCAAAGAAAATCCGAAAACTGCGTTTTATTTTGCGTTGGACCGGGAGGAAAAAATTCCAAGTCTGGCGGTCGATTTTGTCAAAAACAAGGCGTTCGATTTTGGAAATGGAAAAAGTTACGATGTGATTTCAATTGTCCAACAGATAAAGAAATGTTCCGTTTCAGAAGCATTGAAATGCCTTTCAACATTGGATTTTAGAGTTCAAAATGAAATAAAATATCACGAAACTACTGGTCAAACATGCAATCAGATTTTAGAAATCAAAGAAATCCAGCATCCTGCATTAATTCAGTATCTGAAGTCCCGAAGAGTTTTTGAGCAAAAGCATAGGGTTAAGGAAATTCACTACGAATTGAAAGGAAGAAAATATTTCGGAATTGGATTTCAGAATAAGTCCGGAGGTTTTGAGATTCGCAATCCACAGTCAAAAATATGTTTGGGAAAAAAGGATGTGACGTTGATTGTTAATGATAACAATCTCAAGAACGAGATTCTCATATTTGAGGGCTTTTTCGATTATCTGACCTACCGAAATTTAGACAAATCAGATAATTCAAACTGTGATTACTTGACTTTAAATTCAACTGCAATGTTTTTCAAGGTGGAAGAAAAACTGAAACAATATGAGAAAATTTCACTTTTTCTAGACAATGATAAGAATGGGAAATCGGTTAAATTAAAAATTAAAAGTCAATACAAAAATGTAGAGGATTGCTCTTTAATTTATCATAATTTTAAGGACTTGAACGAGTGGTTTTGTAATATTTGATCAGTTTAAATCATTGGAGAAACCATTTTCCAATGAATTTCCTTTAGTTTTCCATTAACAACCACGTCCATTGATTAAGTTTCCCAACTGCGGTTGGGCTTTTACGTTTGCAAATGTAGGACGGCACCACCCACACAAAAAAATCTTTTTGGGTTTCTAAAAAAATTCTTTCCACAAGCTCCAACAATTTTTCCAGACACTCCTAAATCCTTCGGACAAAAAGATTTCAAGCCCGATTCGGAATTTTCTGCCTTTATCCAGCGGAACCGAATCGGGTTTTGTATGGATGGTGCCGTCCTATGTTCATGGGCAAAGAAAAAGCCGGAACCTCAGTTGTACGAATCAAATCAACCATAGACGTTCTTTGAAATCAACGGAAAAACAATAAAAATCCAGCAAAAAATACTGTTTTCTAACTTAATATAAAAAAAGAAAAATGCCGAGTGTCCTCGATACCAAATCAATTCACTCCCAACATTTGACCTTTGACAAAACAAAAATTAACAAAATATTAACATTTTAAAATTTAAGATTATGAACACAATCGTAGGTAGAATTACCAAAAATGCAGAAATCAACACCTTGAAAAACGATAAACAGGTCGTAAACTTTTCGGTAGCACCCAATGACTAAATTACTAAAAAAAGTGGAATTGAAAAGCATATGCGGCTAAATATTTAGGCTTTTCAATTCAAGACTTCATCCCGCATTTTGCCAATACAATGTTGAACTAAACCTTCGGTAGCTTTCTCAGCGCTATATTTAGTTACTTTGTAAAACTAATTAAAAATCAGTAAAATGGCAACAAAAAAAAGAGTGTAGAAGAGCTTAGAGAAAACAAGATCATCAATCAGGCAAAGCGCGAAGTTCCGGGATTTGCGGAGCTTTTGCATAGGTTTGAACGTACGGTTTCTGTATTGGGAAGAAGCCAG
>NZ_JAULSJ010000063.1:0-5900 GCF_030518295.1 Chryseobacterium urinae
TGATTTAACAGAACCGTTGTATATTTTCAATAGAATCTTGTTTTTAATTACGTTTTGTTTCTTAGGTCAGTAATTAAAAACGTCAAGCCTCCGAAATTTCGGAGGCTTGATTTTCATTGTGTGTGTTTTTTTAGGCTGCTTTCTAACCTTTGCTACCCTTTTTTTAGTATCTGTTACAGAGCATTGCTGCTCTGCAATCACGATACAAATATCATTTGTGTCTTAGTATCTCTGATTCTGAAATAATTTTTTTTCATCATTTGTGTTTTCAGAATCAAAAATCACTTTTAATTATCGGTTAATAATTGTTTGCTTTTGTTGATACAAATGTAGGCACATTGTGGTATATAATTCTAATAAATCATTTAGATATATATCGCTAAGCTTGTAGATATTTATCTACAACGATAAATAATTCAATATTTTAGCGGAAAAACAATCATTTTAATAAAAAAAATCACGAAATATTATTATTTCATGATCTCAATTTCAAAATGTATTTTAAAGTTTAGTAATGATTTTTCATCACTTCAATAAGTTCTACAATATTTTCGATGTTAAGTTTATCAAAAATTCTTTTCTTGAGTGTACTTACCGTATTCTGTTTAATATCAAGCCGGTTGGCTATTTCGAGATTTCCAAGACCTTCCGCGTACATTTCCGCAATCTGGAGTTCCCTTTCCGTTAAAGACAACAAAGGATTAATAAGTGTCGGATTGCTTATGGAGTTTCTCAACAAAGCCTGTGTAACCTCAGAAATATAACTTCCATGGCTGTACATTTTTTTAATCGCTTCTGCAATCTCCTCTTCCTCGCTCAGTTTGCTTAGAAATCCGTCTGCTCCCGCATTTAAGAATTTTAAAGAATGGGCGCTTTCTTCGATTCCTGTAAAAATGAGAATCTTGGTTTCCGGACTTATTTTTTTAATCTCCGGAACAACAGTAATGCTGTTTCCATCGGGAAAATGAGCATCTATAATCGCAATATCCACCGGTTGTTCCTGTATGGAAATCATAAGCTGCTGCAAATTGGAAGCGTGAAAAATCTCACTCTCCCAATCCATATCTTCCAGAAGAAAAACAATTCCCTGTCTTATCAGGCTATGATCATCCGCAAGTAAAAATCTTACAGATCCTGAATTTATTCCACTCATTTACTGATATTTAAATTAACAGAAAAATGTACGGTAGTCCCTTTTCCTTCCTCGCTGGAAACCGAAATATCACCATCATACAAACCAATGATTTCTTTGCATAAACTCAATCCCAATCCTGCTCCGAGATTTTCCACATCTTCCGATAAAACTCCCTGATAATACGGTTCGAATATCTTTTCAAGATCAGATTTGGAAATTCCGACACCGGTATCGCTGATTTCTGTAATCAAAGATATTGTATTTTCGTCAACAGGCTGCGTTTTTGTGATGACTTTTATCTGTCCGTTTTCAGTAAATTTATTGGCATTTCCCAGAATATTCATGAAAATCTGGTTGATTTTTTTATTATCTGAATAAACGTTGATGTTCTGGTTAATATTTTCATCAATAATGAATCTGTTGTTTCTGGTTTCAATGTACGGTTCAATAGAAGTAAGAATTGAAGTGATCTCGTTTTTAAGATTGAACTTCACCGGAATCAGCTTATTTTCAACCGCCTGATTTTTCGTATATTCTAAAATCTGGTTCGCCTGCATCAGCAGAGAATCGTTGGTAAAACTAATGGATTTCAGATATTCTTTCACCTTTTCGTCTTCTGTTCTTTTATTGATTCTGTTGATGAACAACCCTATGATTTTCAGAGGCGATCTCAGTTCGTGACTCAGCATTCCTAAAATTCTGTTCTTGAAATTAAGGTTTTCGCTGATCTGTTTATTCGCGGCATTCAGTTTTTTCTCATAAATAAATGCAATTCTGGTCAGGAACATAATCAAAACGGAAACAATGAACATCAGGATCATCGCACCGAATACCAGATTCTTTCTGATTCTGTTGCTTTCTGAATTCTGTTTCTGATATTCTTTTTCCAGTTCAGCTTTTGAATCCTTAATGGCAACTTCGTAGATATTCATTAAACCATTGCTGTAAACGAGAAGATTATTAAAAATTTTATAGAAATTACCGCTGTTGTTCTGGTTTCTCACCACATTTACCTGAATTTTCTTAATTTCTCCTTTATAATGATTGTTCACTTCATTAAAAATGCTGTCGAATTCAGCCTTAATATTGGCAGGGCTGGCTTCTTTTCCCTGTTTTACTGTAATAATCGTACTTTCTTTCCGTACATTTTCCTTTCCGGAAATAGCATCTCCCAAACGTCCGAAAAGCCCTTTTTTCTTTACCGTATCGGAAATTGTTTTTGTTTCTACTTTAAATTTATCGAAATCGTAGTTGACGCTGTATTTTTCCAGTTTCGGAAGGCTGTTCTCTACCTTAAAGTTGGATTTCGTAGAATATTCGTAGGTAGAATCTATCAGAGATTTCAGCTTTTTAATCTCCATAGAATCTTTCTTCTTGGAGGTTAAAACGTTTTTAAGCTTCGGATATTTGTTTTCGTAATGTCCGATACTGTCGAGATTTTTACCCAGTTTATTAAGAGAAGTAAAATAAGAATCGAGATAGGTATTATCATTACTCACCATATATTTCTGAAGAAAACTCTGTGCATTCAGGAGTTCTCCGCGGGAATTGTCCGTAAGATTTTCCAGCGTATGAACTTCTTTAAGCTGATTTTCAAAAAAGGTTAAATTTTTCCTCGAAATAAATTCATTATAGAAAAAACCGGCAATAAGAAGCTGAATGAGCAGAATACAAACGAGCAATGAGTAATGGATAATTTTTCTCGCTTTAAAATTCAATAATTTTTTGGACATTTTGTGTAAGTTATTAGTAAGTGTGTTTTTGTTTATTTTTTAACAGTAAAGAAATAGATCCATTTGTTAAAACTTTCTGTAAAAATTGAAAATTTTAAACAAGTTTACCATAAAAATAGTAAAAAATCCTGTAAATTGAATTTTTACAGGATTTAAATTTATTTAGACTTTACGAATTATAAAGTTTTGAATTGCTCTAATGTTCTGATATCATTTTCAAAGAACATTCTGATGTCGCTCATCTGATAAAGAAGCATTACAATTCTTTCAATTCCCATCCCGAAAGCATAACCTGAATATTTTTCCGGATCAATGTTTACATTCTTTAAAACGGCAGGATCTACCATTCCGCATCCCATAATTTCCAGCCATCCTGTTCCTTTCGTGATCCTGTAATCTGTTTCTGAGTTTAATCCCCAATACACATCAATTTCTGCACTTGGTTCCGTAAAAGGGAAATAAGAAGGTCTCAGTCTGATTTTTGATTTTCCGAAGAGTTCAGTCGTAAAGAACTGAATGGTCTGCTTTAAATCTGCAAAGCTTACATTTTCATCAATATATAAACCTTCGATCTGGTGGAAGATACAGTGGGAACGTGAAGAAACCGCTTCGTTTCTGAACACTCTTCCCGGTGATAAAATCCTGATCGGCGGCTGATTTTCTTCCATATAACGGATCTGTACGGAAGAAGTATGTGTTCTTAATAAAATATCCGGATTCTGCTCGATGAAGAAAGTATCCTGCATATCTCTCGCCGGATGGTATTCCGGAAGATTCAGTGCCGTGAAGTTATGCCAGTCGTCCTCGATTTCAGGACCGTCTGCCACAGCAAAACCGATAGATTTAAAAATCTCGATGATCCTGTTTTTCACTAAATTGATCGGGTGTCTTGAACCCAGATCCAAAGGAAACGCAGGTCTTGTAAGGTCTTCTTTTTCTACGATAATAGAAGATGCGGAAGCATTTTTTAAAACTTCCAGTTTTACGTTAACAGCCTGCTTCAGAGTATTGATCTTCTGTCCGAAATCTTTCTTCTGATCGTTGGGAACTTCTTTGAATTTTTCAAAAAAATCATTCAGAATTCCTTTTTTACCATTATACTTGATTCGGAAGTTTTCGATCTCCTCCTTAGATGTAGCATTAAAGCCGTTTACCTCAACGAGTAATTCTTCTATCTTTTCTATCATTGTTTTACCCTTTCAAAATGTTTTGCAAAAATACGGTTTTTCAGTTGAATAATTTTCTTAAAAATGTTAAAAAAATCTGCCTCTTTTGGGGAGGCAGACTTCAATCACTTATTTCACTTAAATAAAAAAATTATTTTTTTTCTAAAGCTTTCACGTTGATCTGAAGAGTTACCTCATCTTTTATCACGCCATTTTCGGCGGGAGCCTGAAACTTCACTCCAAATTCTTCCCTCATAATGTCTTTCGGTTCTGTAGCAATATTTACCAGACCTTCCTTCACGGAAACATTGGCTTTAAACTGAACCGGTTTTGTAATTCCTTTGATGGTTAAATTCCCATCCAGTAAAGTATTATAATCTCCTTCTGATGAAGGGGTTACTTTCGTAATTTCATATGAAGCCGTCGGAAATTTTTCTACCTCGAAGAAATCCCCGCTTTTCAGATGCCCGTTAAGTTTGTTTAAATTTTCAGTATCGTTTTTCAGATCTTCAGAAGTAAGGGAAGCCATATCGGCAACAAATTTTCCGCTTTCCAGCTTTCCTTCTTTTACAGTAACATCGCCACTTTCGAATTTAATAGTTCCGAAATGGCTTGTGTTTTCAGATTTAAAAATTTTATATCCCTTCCACTCCACTCTGCTGTTAAGTGTATCCACAACATATTGTGCCCCGTCTTTTGTAGTTGCCACTTCATTGCTATCGCTGGTAAGAGGCTTTTCCTTTTTACAGGAAACTACTGCCGCTAACGCGAAAAATGCAGGAATAACCAACGAAAACAGCTTTTTCTTCATGATTTATAATTTTTTATTACTCCTGCTAAAATAATAAAAAATTTTGTTCTTTCCTAAAAACATTTCAATTCATTACTTTTGTAATATGCTATTAGAAATAAATCATTTAAACTTTTCCTATTCTAAAGAAAAACCTTTGTTTCAGAACCTTAATCTGGGCTTTGAGGAAGGTAAAATTATTGCGCTTGCCGGAGAAAGCGGCTGCGGAAAATCTACTTTATTAAGCCTTATTTATGGTTTGCTGGACTGGGAAAGTGGTGATATTATTTTTGACGGTAAAAAATTATTGGGACCGAAAGGAAATCTGGTTCCAGGAGAAGCCGAGATGAAATTTGTTGCCCAGAATTTTGATCTGATGCCTTATGCAACGGTTGCTGAAAATGTAGGAAAATTTATCTCGAATATTAATCTGGCAAAAAAGAAAGAAACCGTTTCTGAACTTCTGGAAGTTGTCGGGTTAGAAGAATTTGCTCCTATTTTACCTAAAAATCTGAGTGGCGGACAACAACAAAGAGTTGCCATCGCAAGAGCACTTTCTGTACTTCCGAAGCTTCTGATCCTTGATGAACCTTTCAGCAATCTGGATTTTCCGAGAAAGATTGAACTGAGGGAAAAGCTTTTCCGATACGTAAAGCAGAATAACATTTCTCTGGTAATTTCCACACACGAACTTCAGGATATCATTCCGTGGCTGGATGAAATTATTGTATTGCAAAAAGGAAAAATAGTACAGAAAGGAAATCCGGAAGAAGCTTTTAAAAATCCTTTTAATTCTTACGTTGCCAAACTTTTCGGGGAAGTAAATATTTTCAGTGAAAGTGAAATGCAGGATTTTCAGATTTCAAAATTTTCTTATTATCCGAAAGAAATAAAAATCTCTGAAAGCGGTTTTGAGGCGGAAGTTCTGGAAAGCCGTTTCGCAGGAAACCATTACTGGAATAAAATAAGGGCAAAAAACAAAGAAATTATTCTGTATTCTGATGAAAAACTGAACGGAACTATCGCTGTTTCATTCGGTTAAATTCTGACGAATATTTATGACGAAGCTGAAAATC
>NZ_JAULSJ010000064.1:0-5877 GCF_030518295.1 Chryseobacterium urinae
TTTGAATGATTGATAATTGATGATTGATAATTGATGAGCAATGGGTCAATATATCATTGATGTGAAAATTACCAAAATAACAAAAACGGACTTTTCTAAGCCCGTTTTGTTGTTTTATATGAAAAATGAAGTGTTTTACTGAATGACTAATTTTAAGGTAAATAATTTTCTTGTGTATACTTTTACAAAATACACTCCTTTCGGAAGATTTTCGTTGACCAGAGAAAAACGCTGGTTATTTACATTTTTCGACTGATATAAAAGGTCTCCGTTGGCAGAAAGAAGTTCTATTTTTTCGATCGGATAATCACTTTTAATGAAAGTCGGTTCACCAGGTTTTGTAGGATTGGGATAAAGAACCACATTTTTCTCTGTACTTTTTGTTTCTTCTGTTCCTAAAGTTGTTCCGGTTACCTGAAACTGAACTCTGTTTGAAACTTCCGTATAAGAATCGTTGGTAAACATCACCATATAATAATTTCCCGGCGTTGCAGGAACTGCTGTGCCTGTAATTGTTTTGGTTCCCTGTGTAATTCCGTCAAAATAAGTATACGAAACAAACTGATCATCCGGAACCGAAATATTCTGAGGATAAATTCCGAGCCAGTCTTTGATGATTCCCGGAGAATCCGTCCATGAAGCGGTGATATTTTCTCCTAAACTGTAAACCGGCTTGTTGATCCAAAGTTCGGTTACCACATCCCCTACTTTAAAGAAAACTTTCTCGCCAACCGTTGTATAACCGTCTTCCAAAAAGTACTGTGCATAATAATATCCTTTGGCAAGTCCTGTAAAATTAAGTGTTCCCGAAGCCGTTGTTACATAGCTCCACTGAGTAGAATTTATGGTTCCGGGCGTGTGTCCCATTTTATAAATTCCGATCCAGTCTTTATTTAAATTCGGTCCGTTGGAGAAATTAACGGTTACGGTTCCGCCAACAGGATAAACATCTGAAGTGGTACTTAAATTAACTTTCGGACCTACGTAGAAATTTTTTCTCGGCGTAATTTCCGTGTAACCATTATTGGCAAAAAAACCTGCGAAATACTGACCTTTGGCAGCAATTCCGTTCGGGAAAGTGGCTGTTCCTGCGGTTTGTCCGTTAGTGTACATAAAAGCCTGAGAAGTGACGGCAGAAGGATTCTGTCCTTTTTTATAAATTCCAATCCAGTCCTGATTATTTCCGGGACCGTCTGTAAAATTGGCAATAATGGGCTCGTTTTGAAGATATTCTGTTTTATTTAAAGTAAATGTAGGGTTGGAAACCACACTTCCGGTTACTGTAAACTGTTTTACATCGCTCCATTCGCTCCATTCCATATTTCGGTCTCTGTACCGCACTTTTACATAATAGTTTCCGTTGGTTATTGAGTTGGCGGCAATGGTCGCTTTGGTAATGTCTACTCCTGCATTCAGGTTTTTCGTGATATCGGGAGTTCCGTTTCCGTCTTTTCCGAACCAGTTTTCGTAATCTCTGTAAAATTCTTTTTCGATGATGGAAAAATCAGCCGCTTTACTAATTAAGAACTGAGTGGTATTCAGCAATTCTCCGTTTGAGCTTGAAAATGTACTTCCGTTTAAAGTTAACGGTAAAGTAACCGGCGCCGTAAATGTATTAGAAATAGAAGGTTTTGCAGGTTTTGGCTGATTTTTATAGCGGTGGAATGTATCAATAAGTTCATTATATTTTTTATGATAAACCCCTCCGATGGAATAGGATTCCACATCTACTTTTCCTGTGTTTACATCTACTTCAACAATTTGATACGTCCAGTCTGTTAATGTTTTCTGAACATCATCAAAATCCTGTTCGGTCGACATTCCCCAATACTGATCCCATGCAACTCCACCGGAAATAATCTGGTAATTCGGCGTATTTTTCAACTGACCTCTGTGGTATAAATGGTGATGCGCTCCGAAGTGCATTAAATACTTTGAAGAAGAGGTTAAAAGCGGAACGGCACTGTTTCTTACCCACGTAGAAATATCTCCTACATATTGTTCCGCCTGATACGGTCTGTGGCTAAGAGAAATGATCCAGTCGACCGTAGAATCGCCGTTTGCAGCATTTAATACCTGTTGCAGCCAAGTCATTTGCGCAGAACCGGTATGTTCGGAACTTAAACTTATAAACAAAACGTTTCCAGCCTGTTGCGCATAGTAATTTTCGTTTCCTGAGCTAATGTTTTTATACTGAATTTCATCGATGTAAAAATGTGCGTAATAGGAATTCATTCCCAGACTTCCGTACGTTTCATGGTTTCCCACCGTGGTCTGAATCGGAAGATAAGGCGATAAATTAATGTTTTTCTTGAAATGAACATTCTCGTAATGATCCAAAGTTCCCACATCTACCTGATCTCCAACCATAAAGGTTAAAGCAATATTATCTGAAGGATCAGAAGCTGCGCCGAATTTTTCCTTTAATTTTTTATACGCATTTAAAGTTAAGGTATCGTATCTCGGTTCTGCTTTAATCTGGTTGTCTCCCATGATGAGAAAACGAATTTTTCCGTTGGCTGTTGCAGCCTGTCCCGGTAAAGGAAGTGTTCTGAAATTATACACCGCAGATTCGCTGGTTCCTGTTTTAATTTTATAATAATATTTTGTGTTGGGCTGAAGATTGGCAATTTTTGCGGTGTGATAAAAATAATTGTTGTTATACCCTGTATCTGAAAAAATGTTTGTGGTTCCTGTGAAAGTAACATTCAGATTATTGGGGCTGGTTCCATAAAAAACGGTGGTTTCATTATTGGAAGAGGTTTTCCAGTTGATGATCATGGAAGTTGGTGTAGGATTTTGTAAGTAAGGATACAAAGCCTGCCCAAAAGCCATCTGGACGACAAAAAGGAAAAAGAAAAAATAATGTTTCATTTTTTAGTTTAATTTTTATTAGATTTATTGAGATTAAAAATTGTATATCAATGAATTATCGAAATTTTTATTGTCTGATTTTATATTCGTGCAAAAGTAGAGTTCACATGTAAACTATGTCTGATGGGAAGTTGAAGGAAATATTAAATCTGAGCCGAAAAACGGGGTGAAAATTTCATGATATTTAATATAAAATTGTTTGGAAAATTTCAAAAATGTTTTGTACATTTGCAACCTGTTATTCAACCTCTGACGAAGTCCGTGTAAGTTGCTTAGCTTTAACATTTTATTTATTAATAATGGATTTATTAAAGTACGTACAAGACAAGTACATTACAAAAAAAGAATTCCCTGAATTCAAAGCGGGTGATACGATCACTGTTTACTACGAAATTAAAGAAGGACAAAAAACAAGAACTCAGTTCTTCAAAGGAACAGTTATCCAATTGAGAGGTACTGGTTCTACAAAAACTTTCACGATCAGAAAAATGTCTGGTGATGTAGGTGTAGAAAGAGTATTCCCAATCAATATGCCTGCTCTTCAAAAAATCGAAGTTGACAGAAGAGGTAGAGTTAGAAGATCTAGAATCTACTACTTCAGAGACCTTAGAGGTAAAAAAGCGAGAATTAAAGACGCTGCTTACAAGAAGAAATAATTCAGACAACAATACATACGAAAAGAGACTGCTAATTTTTAGCGGTCTCTTTTTATTTGGAGCTATTTCCCGCTTTCCGCTGCAATCTTTTTTTCAAAAAAGGATTTTCACTTCAATCGGGGCTAAAAAAGGATGCATTTTAAAACCACCCCGTCAAAAATTTCAGGAAATTTTCGCCACCCCTCCAGAGGAGGGGAATTTTACACAAAAAAAACGCTTTATAATTTTCCATTCCTTTATATAAACGTCTATCATGTAACTTTAAGCTTCTTTACTTAATAAATTCATACAGCGCATTCCAGAATTTATCATAGACCTCAATATGCGGAAGGTGACCTACGTTTTCAATTTCGACTAGCTTGGAACCAACAATCTGTTGTTGTGTTTTCTTTCCTAATTCCTGATATTGCCCCATTTTGGGCTGCAGTTCTTTTGGAGCGCGGTCTTTCCCGATTGCAGTTCTGTCTCTTGTTCCGATAATGAGCAAAGTGGGAACTTTTATGTTTTTAAATTCATAGCAAACCGGCTGATTGTAAATCATATCTGAAGTTAAGGCTGCATCCCATGCAACTTTCGGGTAATCAGGATGCAACGTCCATCCTGCAATTAAGTCTAACCAGGGTTGATATTCTGCTTTCCATTTATTATCATAATAAAATTTAAGCTGATAATTTTTGTAAGTTTCTGCGGTATTTTTTAATTCTGACTGATATGCCAGATCAATGGTTTGATAAGTGGCAAACGTTTTATAATCTTCTAATCCGATTGGATTTTCCAAGATCAATTTTTCGACTTTTTCGGGGTATTGTAAAGTAAACCTTGTTGCAACCATCCCTCCCATCGAATGTCCTAAAACAATAATTTTATCGATTTGTAATTTATCCAAAATGGCTTTTGTATTTTCTGCCAACTGCGAAAATGAAAACTGGTAACTTTGAGGCTTCGAAGATTTTCCAAATCCTATCTGATCCGGAATAATCACTCTGAAACCATTATCTGAAAGGTCTTTGGCGGTTTTTTCCCAATAAGCTCCGTTAAAATTTTTACCATGAAGAAGCATTATGGTTTTACCGTTTGGCTTTGTTGGTTGTACATCCATATAGGCCATTTTCAAATCGTTTTTCTGAGATTTAAAATTTAAAAACTGAACTTCAAAAGGATATTGATAGTTCGTTAATTCCGCATCCAGTGGTTTCACCTGTGACAATAAAAGATTCGTACTTATAACAAAAATTAATGCGGTAAATATATTTCTGTAATATTTCATAAACCATTTTATTTACTGAAATTAAAAAACCGTTCCAAAAGAAACGGTTTTCAAGTATTAATGATGATTTATTTAAGATATTTCGGCTAGTTGTTTGTCTTTTTTGGGAAGATTCATTAAAACAATGGCAAAAAGAATCAATATAATTCCCACCCACTGAATAAAAATAACTTTTTCTCCCAATAAAACAAAAGCCATTGTTACGGAAACCGGCAGTTCCAAAGAAGAAACGATACTTCCCAATCCGAGTCCGGCATTCGGAAATCCAACATTAAATAAAATCGGTGGAATTATGGTTCCGAAAAGTGATAAAATTAAACCATATTTCCATAAAATTGAATAATTAAAGGAATGAATATGCTCTGTATTGTCTGTAAAAGTAAGGTAAAAAGATTTTAATCCTTCGAAATGCAACGGCCCGATCTGTGCAAAAAACAAGAATGCAAAAACAACAACTGACCCACCCAAAAGCATAATAATACTTTTTCTGAAAACAGGCAAATGTGTTGCTAAAGTATTAGAAGTAAACATAGTGAGCGTATAGGAAGCCGCTGCTAATAATCCCCAGAAAATTCCTTTCCAATCCAGATCTAAACTTTCATTGATTAAATTGGTGGCTAAAATGGTTCCCACCAAAACAATAATTACAGAAACGATTTTTCTTGCATTGGGTATTTTTTTTGTCAGAAAACTTTCCACTACTACACTGAACCAGACAGACTGCATCAGTAAAACAATCGCGATGGAAACATTAATGTACTGTACAGCAATATAATAAAACAAACTGGTGCAACCTAATGATGTTCCGGCTAACATTAAATTTCTCACTTCTTTTGATGTTGGCGACGGCAATGCTTTTTTAGAGGTAATTGTCTGAATAAAATTTAAGACTAAAAGACCAACGATTCCCAATAAAAACTGTGATGTTGTAACTTCTGAAGTGGTGTACCCATCATGATAAGCGAGTTTAACAAACGTTGCCAACATTCCGTATATACTGGCTCCAATCCCTACAAATAAAACTCCTTTTAATATATTTCTCTTCTGCATAATTCATTTTTTACAGCCTGCAAAGATATG
>NZ_JAULSJ010000065.1:0-5257 GCF_030518295.1 Chryseobacterium urinae
GTAGGAAGCGGAAGAAATGAAGATCATTGACATACAATATAACAACCAAGTAAGGAAAAACTAAAGCGTTAAAAAACTTTGAGTGAGTCAGACAAACATACAATGGAGAGTTTGATCCTGGCTCAGGATGAACGCTAGCGGGAGGCCTAACACATGCAAGCCGAGCGGTATTGTTTCTTCGGAAACGAGAGAGCGGCGCACGGGTGCGGAACACGTGTGCAACCTGCCTTTATCTGGGGGATAGCCTTTCGAAAGGAAGATTAATACCCCATAATATTTTGGATGGCATCATTTAAAATTGAAAACTCCGGTGGATAGAGATGGGCACGCGCAAGATTAGATAGTTGGTAGGGTAACGGCCTACCAAGTCAGTGATCTTTAGGGGGCCTGAGAGGGTGATCCCCCACACTGGTACTGAGACACGGACCAGACTCCTACGGGAGGCAGCAGTGAGGAATATTGGACAATGGGTGAGAGCCTGATCCAGCCATCCCGCGTGAAGGACGACGGCCCTATGGGTTGTAAACTTCTTTTGTACAGGGATAAACCTATTTACGTGTAAATAGCTGAAGGTACTGTACGAATAAGCACCGGCTAACTCCGTGCCAGCAGCCGCGGTAATACGGAGGGTGCAAGCGTTATCCGGATTTATTGGGTTTAAAGGGTCCGTAGGCGGATCCGTAAGTCAGTGGTGAAATCTCATAGCTTAACTATGAAACTGCCATTGATACTGCGGGTCTTGAGTAAGGTAGAAGTAGCTGGAATAAGTAGTGTAGCGGTGAAATGCATAGATATTACTTAGAACACCAATTGCGAAGGCAGGTTACTATGTCTTAACTGACGCTGATGGACGAAAGCGTGGGGAGCGAACAGGATTAGATACCCTGGTAGTCCACGCCGTAAACGATGCTAACTCGTTTTTGGTTTTTCGGAATCAGAGACTAAGCGAAAGTGATAAGTTAGCCACCTGGGGAGTACGAACGCAAGTTTGAAACTCAAAGGAATTGACGGGGGCCCGCACAAGCGGTGGATTATGTGGTTTAATTCGATGATACGCGAGGAACCTTACCAAGACTTAAATGGGAATTGATCGGTTTAGAAATAGACCTTCCTTCGGGCAATTTTCAAGGTGCTGCATGGTTGTCGTCAGCTCGTGCCGTGAGGTGTTAGGTTAAGTCCTGCAACGAGCGCAACCCCTGTCACTAGTTGCCATCATTCAGTTGGGGACTCTAGTGAGACTGCCTACGCAAGTAGAGAGGAAGGTGGGGATGACGTCAAATCATCACGGCCCTTACGTCTTGGGCCACACACGTAATACAATGGCCGGTACAGAGGGCAGCTACACAGCGATGTGATGCAAATCTCGAAAGCCGGTCTCAGTTCGGATTGGAGTCTGCAACTCGACTCTATGAAGCTGGAATCGCTAGTAATCGCGCATCAGCCATGGCGCGGTGAATACGTTCCCGGGCCTTGTACACACCGCCCGTCAAGCCATGGAAGTCTGGGGTACCTGAAGTCGGTGACCGTAACAGGAGCTGCCTAGGGTAAAACAGGTAACTAGGGCTAAGTCGTAACAAGGTAGCCGTACCGGAAGGTGCGGCTGGAACATCTCATTTTAGAGCGTCATTAGACGATAAACAAAATTAGTGTAGCAATACACAAAGCACTTACTTAAAGAAAAGCTTTAGTTTTTTATTTGGTTGATATATATAAAAAATACAAAACCCACTAGAAATTAGTAAAAGGGAAAGAGATTGAGAAATGAAGAAGAGGAAAAGTATATTACTTATTACTCATCACCCATTACTCATACAAAGTCTCGTAGCTCAGCTGGTTAGAGCGCTACACTGATAATGTAGAGGTCGGCAGTTCGAGCCTGCCCGAGACTACTAATTAAGGCGGCTGGCAAATAGCTTATAGCTTATGGCAAAAAATCCAAAAGCAATTAGCAAGAAGCCAACAGCACCTAGAGGGGGAATTAGCTCAGCTGGCTAGAGCGCCTGCCTTGCACGCAGGAGGTCAAGGGTTCGACTCCCTTATTCTCCACCAATTGGGTTTCAAGTTTAATATTCAAAGTTCCAATAACGGAAGATGAGAGCCATTTTCCATGAACCAAGAACCTTAAACTATGAACCAGACATAAGATCATTGACATTAACGGTAAAGACATCACAAAGAGAAAACCGAGCACTTATAAGTGCTTGAGTAACCTAAAAATAGGAAAGAAATCGTTAAGGGCGTATGGCGGATGCCTAGGCTTTCAGAGGCGACGAAGGACGTGGTAAGCTGCGAAAAGCTGCGGGGATTGGCACACACGAATTGATCCGCAGATGTCCGAATGGGGCAACCCAATACATTGAAGATGTATTACCTCGTAAGAGGAGCAAACCCGGAGAACTGAAACATCTAAGTACCCGGAGGAAAAGAAATCGAAGAGATTCCGTAAGTAGTGGCGAGCGAAAGCGGATTAGCCCAAAAGTCTTTATATGTTTAAAAGAATGTTCTGGAAAGAACAGCCATAGAGGGTGATAGCCCCGTATTTGAAAGGCATATTTGGATGATAAATGAGTAGGGCGGGACACGTGAAATCCTGTCTGAATATGGGGGGACCATCCTCCAAGGCTAAATACTCCTGAAAGACCGATAGTGAACAAGTACTGTGAAGGAAAGGTGAAAAGCACTTCGAATAGAAGGGTGAAATAGAACCTGAAACCGTACGCCTACAAGCGGTCGGAGCAGATTAATTCTGTGACGGCGTGCCTTTTGCATAATGAGCCTACGAGTTAATTTTACTAGCGAGGTTAAGGTATTAAGTACCGGAGCCGGAGCGAAAGCGAGTCTGAATAGGGCGAATAGTTAGTAGGATTAGACGCGAAACCTTGTGATCTACCCATGGGCAGGTTGAAGCTTTGGTAACACAAAGTGGAGGACCGAACCGGTTGACGTTGAAAAGTCTTCGGATGACCTGTGGGTAGGGGTGAAAGGCCAATCAAACTGGGAGATAGCTCGTACTCTCCGAAATGCATTTAGGTGCAGCGTCGTATATAAGTTTATTAGAGGTAGAGCTACTGATTGGATGCGGGGGTTTCACCGCCTACCAATTCCTGACAAACTCCGAATGCTAATAAATGTTCTACGGCAGTGAGGGCATGGGTGCTAAGGTCCATGTCCGAGAGGGAAAGAACCCAGACCAACAGCTAAGGTCCCCAAATTTCTGTTAAGTTGAAGCAACGCGGTTGGACTGCATTGACAGCTAGGATGTTGGCTTGGAAGCAGCCATTCATTTAAAGAGTGCGTAACAGCTCACTAGTCGAGCGGTCCGGCATGGATAATAATCGGGCATAAACAGAATACCGAAGCTATGGATTTATAATTAATTATATCTGGTAGGAGAGCATTCTATCGGCGCTGAAGCAGTATCGTGAGGTATTGTGGAGCTTATAGAAAAGAAAATGTAGGCATAAGTAACGATAAAGGGGGCGAGAAACCCCCTCACCGAAAGACTAAGGTTTCCTCAGCCATGCTAATCAGCTGAGGGTTAGTCGGGACCTAACGCGAACCCGAAAGGGGTAGTGGATGGACAATGGGTTAATATTCCCATACTTGCTCACACTAAAAAGGGGACGGTTCGATGTAGCTATTGAAGACGGACGGAAGTGTCAAGGCTTAGCCTTCGGGCGAAGCTGTTATAGTGTAATCGGATCCAAGAAAAGCCGAAGTGAAGCAACCCGTACCAAAACCGACACAGGTGGTCGAGGAGAGAATCCTAAGGTGCTCGAGTGAGTCGTGGCTAAGGAACTAGGCAAAATAGTCTCGTAACTTCGGAAGAAGAGACGCCAGCAGCAATGTTGGCCGCAGTGAAGAGGCCCAGGCGACTGTTTATCAAAAACACAGGACTCTGCTAAATCGAAAGATGCTGTATAGGGTCTGACACCTGCCCGGTGCTGGAAGGTTAAGGAAGGGCGTTAGCGTAAGCGAAGCGTTTGACTGAAGCCCCAGTAAACGGCGGCCGTAACTATAACGGTCCTAAGGTAGCGAAATTCCTTGTCGGGTAAGTTCCGACCTGCACGAATGGTGTAACGATCTGGGCACTGTCTCAGCCACGAGCTCGGTGAAATTGTAGTATCGGTGAAGATGCCGATTACCCGCAATGGGACGAAAAGACCCTGTGAACCTTTACTATAACTTCGTATTGACTTTGAGTAAGTAATGTGTAGGATAGGTGGGAGGCTTTGAAGCAGGCACGCTAGTGTTTGTGGAGCCGCCGTTGAAATACCACCCTTTACTTACTTGGAGCCTAACTTCTTTCAGAAGGACATTGCGTGGTGGGTAGTTTGACTGGGGTGGTCGCCTCCAAAAGAGTAACGGAGGCTTTCAAAGGTACCCTCAGCACGCTTGGTAACCGTGCGTAGAGTGTAATGGCATAAGGGTGCTTGACTGTGAGACCCACAAGTCGATCAGGTGCGAAAGCAGGACATAGTGATCCGGTGGTTCCGTATGGAAGGGCCATCGCTCATAGGATAAAAGGTACTCCGGGGATAACAGGCTAGTCTCCCCCAAGAGCTCACATCGACGGGGAGGTTCGGCACCTCGATGTCGGCTCGTCACATCCTGGGGCTGGAGAAGGTCCCAAGGGTTGGGCTGTTCGCCCATTAAAGTGGCACGCGAGCTGGGTTCAGAACGTCGTGAGACAGTTCGGTCTCTATCTATTGCGGGCGTTAGATGTTTGAGAGGGCTTGATTCTAGTACGAGAGGACCGAATTGAACAAACCTCTGGTGTATCAGTTGTACCGCCAGGTGCACCGCTGAGTAGCTATGTTTGGAAGAGATAAGCACTGAAAGCATATAAGTGCGAAACTCGCCTCAAGATGAGACATCTTTTAAGGGTCGTGGGAGATGACCACGTTGATAGGCTACAGGTGTAAAGTTGGTAACAGCATAGCCGAGTAGTACTAATTACCCGTAGATTTATAGCCTATTCATAAGTAATGAGTAATAGGTAATGAGCAATCATGCTTATCATAACTTAGCTTAAGTATTTATAAGTGCGACACTGGTTTTGCCTTTGTGATGAAATTTACCGATAAAATATGTAACATGTACAAAAGTACAAAGTATCAAAGTAAACTGCTTTGTACATTTATACAACAATACATTTTACATTATATACAACCTTTAGGGTGGTTTTAGCGGTGGGGCTCACCTGTTCCCATTCCGAACACAGAAGTTAAGCCCACCAGCGCCGATGGTACTGCGA
>NZ_JAULSJ010000066.1:0-4659 GCF_030518295.1 Chryseobacterium urinae
GTAAAACGCTCTCTGATGTGGTTATTCTGTTCCAGTTCATCCACCAAAACTACCGCTACATCTTCTACGGAAAGAACGCTTCTTCCGTTTTCATCGAAAACAGGATTTTCCAGAGCGGTTCTGTATTTTCCGGTTCTTACGCCTGCTGTTCCCTGATGCATTTCTATTGCCGGACTGAAAAATGTCCAGTCTAAGGTTTCATTTTCTTTAATTTTGTTTAAATAATCTCTTGCCGCAGTTGCCCCAGGTTTTATTTCTGCAGGAAAATCTGATCCGTCTACCAGTTGTTTTCCATCAATATAAAGACTTCCTGCTCCTCCAACAGTAATAAATCTTTTTACACCGGATTGTTCAACTGCTTTTTCAATATTAACGGAACCATTCAGAAAGTCATCATAGAGATTAGGATTGGTCCATCCTGCGTTAAAAGCACTGATTACGGCATCACTTCCTTTTAAAGCTTCTGATAACTCATCTACATTATTTACATCAACACTTTTAGCCGTTACTTTTTCGTTTTGCTCCACTTTTGAAGCATCTCTTACAATAGCTTCTACCTGATATCCTCTGTTGGATAATTCTTTTACAACCTGAGTTCCTACAAAACCTGTTGCCCCTATTACTGCTACTTTTTTCATACTGTTTATTTTTATATTTAATTGTAATAATTTTTGTTACATTTTTAAGCAAAAAATTTTATTTAAACTGTTCGCTGAACTGTTTTAAGGATTTATTTCCTAAAAAATCCAAAACCAACTGATCGGTTTCTGAAAACAAATTTTTAAGATGATTATTAATTTCTTTTCCGACCGGGCAAACCGGATTGGGATTATTGTTTTTCTTTCCTAAAACTTCGGTGTTCTTCACAGCCAGATAGATTTCAGAAATTCGTATGGAATCCACACTTTTTGCCAACTGACTTCCACCTTCTTTTCCCTGTCTGCTTATAATTAAACCCGCTTCTCTTAACACACCTAGTTCTTTACGAACAACCACAGGATTAATATTGATGCTTCCTGCTATCCATTCTGAGGTAAGCCAATCCTGCGGACTCTCCGCCAATAAGGTCATGATATGTATTGCCGTAGCAAATCTTGTATTGTTCATTGTAATTACTCAGCAAAGATAGATAATTTTTTAATGTAACAAAAATTATTACAATTAAATTTTATTAAAGTATCAGACGATCAAGATCCAGAAGAAGATAATTGATGTTCTGATTGATGGTTCTGGTTGCGGACTGCATCTGGTTGAGCATTGCGGCACGGTTATGAAGATCATCTGAACGGTAAAATCCTCCGTCACTGAAAATAACAGATTCGTCTGCCTTTTTTCTGTCATCATCAAACTGATAATGAAGCCAGCGTTCTTTCATACTCGAAATAATAGACTGCTGCTCTCTGTTGGAAAATTTTTTCTCGGTGTACATATACCAGATAAACGGCGGAAAGTTAGGTGACTGTAATTTGCCATTCCATACATCTCTTAGCAGATTTCTCTGATGAATAAATTCTACTTTTTTACCTTTCGGATTTAAAGTTGCCAAACCAAATCCTGCTCCTAAAACTCCTCCTCCGATATCTATGGCGTTACTCCATGAATTATCCTTTACAATTCCTCCCGCTACCGAAGCCGCGGCTCCGGTTACAATCGAAAGCAGAATAAGTTTATTGTTTCTGGAATCGTTTAGATTATCCACATAATTTCCGATCTGCGCTACTCTTTCGCCTTCACAGTCGAATTCTGCCGCAACCGCATCCAGTTCGGTTAAAGCAATGGTTATTTTGCTGTTGATTTTGGATTTTAGCTGTAAAACTTTTACCTGAGACTCCAGAGAAGTGTCTTTTTTAAGCTCCATGATCTCATGAACTTCATCCAGATTATCTAAAGCATTCAGAATCAAAATACTCTGATCCGAAAATTTATCTCTTAATTCTTTATTGGCATTAATGATGGAATCTGAGTTATAGGAAGGCAGTTTATTACCGTAATTGTATTTGAAAGGCGCTTTACAATAGCTGTCTCTGAGGGTAAGAATATTTTGTCTGATTGCCTGATTTTTCCTTGATACACAGGAAGTAAGCAACATACTGAATGCTACAAAGTAAATTATCTTCTTCATTGATCGATGTTTTCTGTGATTCGGGATTCTTATACATCTGTAAGCTACAAACCTGTAGAAAATTTTATAAGAATTACATTATTTCAAATTCAAACCAAATATTTGTTTTAAGTAATTTGAAAGGTAAAATTACGCAAATAAAAAAATTTACCCGAATAACAGGTAAATTTTTAAGCTATTTTTAATAAAACTATTTCTTTATATCCAGCAATTCCACTTCAAAAATAAGCGTAGAATTCGGACCGATCTCTTTGCTGATCTGCTGATCTCCATAAGCCAGATGCGGAGGAAGAATTAATCTCCACTTGCTTCCTACCGGCATCAGTTGAAGTGCTTCCGTCCATCCTTTAATTACTTTATTTAATGGAAATGAAGCCGGAGTTCCTCTTTTTACAGAACTGTCGAAAACTTTTCCGGTGATAGTTGTTCCGTGGTAATGGCATTTTACGGTAGATCTAGGACCCGGTTTTTCGCCGTCGCCTTCCGTAATGATTTCATACTGTAATCCGCTAGGCAATTCTACCACGCTTTCTCTCTTGCCATATTCTGCCATATATTCCTGACCGTCTTTCAGGTTTTTTTCTGCCAATTCTTTTTTACGTTTAAATAACATATCTGCTACTCCCATAATTGATAATTTTTGCAAAGATAGTTCTTTGTGCCGGAAGATGATAGCCGGAAGATGGAAGTTTTTTAATCATAGAAAATTTTCAAAACATATAAATCATTAGTTTTCAATTTATTAAATTTCATTTTTTTTTGCATCTTTAACTCAGCTTAAAAAATTCAAGTATCATTAATATTCTGTTAATAGGATTTCCGAAACTTGGCGTTATAATTGGACTTAAAAACTAAATGCCCAATCCATTACCCTATAAAAAGGAATACGACAGACTGACTGATGAAGAGAAGCAGCTTCTGGAAATCAATAAAAAAAGCATTACGGATTTTGTTGAGCAGTCACCTTCCGTGAGCGATGTTCATTACGCAACGAGAAATGCTCATGCTAAAACATACGCTGTTACGAAAGGAACTTTTCTGATTGATAAAAACATTCCCGAAGAACTGAAACCGTATTTTGATAAAGAAAAATATGATCTTATCATCCGTCTCTCCAACGCTCATTTAAAAATAATGAAGGGAAAAAGAGATGTTCCTGCATATGGTTTTGCCGTGAAAATTAATGATGAGAAAGGAAACGTGATTGCCAATTTTCCTTTGGTGAATTTTCCGTTGTTTCCGATTAACTCGGTGAGTACATTTCTAAAATTATTTACTTCCGTTAATCGTTTTTTTGTAAAAAAATGGAGTTCTTTTTCTTTACTGATGCAGATTTTAAAAGTCATTCCCTCAACTGTTACGGCTTCATTCGTCAAAAATATATTCAGACTCTGGAGGAAGAGAAATGATTTTTTTCTTTCATTTGATTTTCATTCTGTCGGTGTGTACAGACTGGGAGATTATATGATGAAAATTAAAATCAAACCGCAATCTGTCAACAAACATTTTGGGAAGAAATTAAAGGTAAAAAATGCTGTGGAACGTTATCTTAGAGAAGAAAATTTCACGGCAGATGTTCTTATTCAGCTTTGCTATGACCTGAAAGATCAGCCTGTGAATAAACTTAATGTCGAATGGAAAAATTCGCCCTATATTAAAATCGGGGAAGTGAAAATTGAAAAAAACAATCTTCTGAATGCAAATTCCTGCGACAGTGAGCTGCTTTCTTTTAATCCTTTTGAAAGTAAGATTTTCTTTCAGCCTGTCGGAAAGATTCAAAAACTCCGCGATGAAGCGTATAAGGTTTCTATACAGACAAGGCGGAAAATCAATAAGCTGTTGAAATATAACAAATAATGAAAAGTGAATGGTGAATTTTTGACTTTCCTGTCATTTCGACGAAGGAGAAATCTATTTTGATTGATTTTAACGCAAGGTTCGCTAGGTTTTGTTTTGCATTCTGATGATATTTTTTGTTCGCAAGTGCGTTTCACTCAGCAAATGATAGCAACTTTGATTATTTGGCTCTTGATTTTATTTTTATTGATTCTAACGCAGTATTAGCTAGGTTTTGTTTTGCATTATAGTGGTTATTTTTTGTTCGCAAGGGCGTTTCACTCAGCAAATGATAGCAACTTTGATTATTCGGCTCTTGATTTTAGGAGAAATTTATTTTTATTGATTTTAACGCAATGTTCACTAAATTTTGTTTTACATTGTAGTGGGTATTTTTTGTTCGCAAGGGCGCTTCACTCAGCAAATGATAGCAACTTTGATTATTCGGCTCTTGATTTTAGGAGAAATCTGTTTTTATTGATTTTAACGCAGTGTTCGCTAGGTTATGTTTTACATTGTAGTGGATATTTTGTTCGCGAAGGTATTTGACTTCATCGAATCTTCGATTTCACTCAGCGAATGATAATTATGAAGACTAAAATCGTGTTTGCCACGCATTTTTTTTAGTTCTGTTTAGATTTCTAAAGGATGAGAAACTTTATCGGCTAATTCAAATATTGAAACGCAGACGATTTTCCTAG
>NZ_JAULSJ010000067.1:0-4636 GCF_030518295.1 Chryseobacterium urinae
TGCAAAAAACTTCAGAAATCATCTCCCAAATTTAAAATACTTCGAAAGCAGATGCTTTTTACCTTTCATGAATCGAGAAACCATTTCCATTCCCGTCACGGAAAACGTAATTCCGTTTCCTCCGAAACCCATTATAAAATAAGAGTTTTTAAAATCCTTATGTTCCCCGATATAAGGCAGCCCATCCTTAGTTTCGCCAAAAGTTCCTGCCCAGACAAAATCTGTGTAGAAATGATAATCGGGTTTTATTTTCTTCAACGTTTTTAAAATCTCCTTTTCTTTCTTATTTAAAAGAGAATCCCGTTTTTCAGCATCATAAAAATCTTCATCGCCGCCTCCGATCAGCATTCTTCCGTCATCCGTTGTCCGCATATACATATAAGGCTCATCGGTATTCCAGACCAGCGTATTGGTGATATTTTTAAATTTTTTTGAATCAATTTCCGAAACAATGGCGTAAGTACTTTTTAAATTCACAAAATGTTCTTTGATAAGACTTTTACTTTCATAGCCGATGCAGTAAATGATTTTTTTAGCCCTGATCTGAAAACCGGAATCCACTGTAATTAAATTATATCCTTTAAAATACTCAACATCTGTCATTTCCGTTTTGTCAAAAATTTGCAGACCCTTTTTTACATTTAGTTTAAATAATTCATGTGCAAACTTAAAAGCATCAATACTTGCTCCCTGTTCAGATAGAATTCCGCCATATGTATTTTCAAATCCGAATTGTTTTGAAACCTCATCACTTTCAAGCCATTTTACTTTAAAACCTGCGTCTTTTCTTGCGTTAAATTCTTTCTTCAGCCATGCAACATCCTTTTTCTTGGAAGCATAATACAGAGATTTTTTTCTTTTAAATCCTGAATCCGACTTAATTTCACCGGCTAACTTTTCAAGCTTATCAATAGAATCCGAACATGCCTTATAACTTGCTACAGCTCCTTTTTTTCCTATTTTTTCAATAAGTTCGAAAAGAGGAACATCTATTTCATACTGAAGCATGGAAGTAGTTGCTGAAGTACTTCCGTTACAGAGTTCGCGTTTATCAATAAGGATTGTTTTATATCCTTCAGACATCATTTGGTGAGCTGCTAAACTTCCTGTAATGCCGCCTCCGATAATCAGGACATCACATTCTTCATTGGATTTTAAAGAAGGATAAGAAGAAATCAATCCGTTTTTCAAAAGCCAGAAAGGTTCGTTAGATTTAAGATCCATATTACTGTTTTTATCTGTATAAACAATAATTAAGCCTTTTATTCATCTTAAATTAATATTGGTTTAATATTTGTTTTCACCGTTTAATCAAACCACATTAAAAATAATAATATGATAACAATTATTCCAGAGGCTCCGGAAAATGTTGCAGCATTCAACGCAACAGGAGAAGTGACGAAAGAGGATTTTGAGAATCTTGTTTTGCCAAGGGTAAAAGCAAAGATTGAGCAATTTGGAGAACTGAATTATTTGATGTATCTTGACACAGATCTGGATAATTTTACAGCCGGTGCATGGTTAGAAGATGCACTTTTAGGACTAAAAAATCTAACAAAATGGAACAGGGCTGCAATTCTAACGGATAATCAGCATGTACAGAATTTCACTGAAATCTTCAGCGTACTGATGCCGGGAGAATTCAAATCCTTCCCGAAAGGAAACCTTTACAATGCAATGTACTGGTGCAAAAACGGGAATGAAGTAGAAGCGTAATCTGCTTATTATAAAAACAACGGAGGACTGTCTTTTTTAAGGCAGTCTTTTTTATTGATCTGAAAATTAAACTGTAAGTATAAATACTTAATTATCAATTTGGTACATTCTACGTAAAATATTTCTCATTGATGTGACTACATTTGTAATGTTAAACAAACAAAAAACTAAAATCATGTCAACATTCAAAATCAACATCATTGCGGGACCACTTTGGAGCAATGACGAAGCACAAAAATTAGGCGGACGAATTGCAGCCGCACATTTAGGAAAATTTACAGGACAATGGTCTACCATTGTGGAAGGACAGATGAGCGTTATCGAAGTTGAGCTGAATACTCAGCCTACAGGAGACTCAGAGTATACCTTAGATGTTTTGGCAGGCCCTATCTGGAGCAACGAAGATGCTAAAGAAGTTTGTCCTGCAATCTGCGCGTCTTACGGAGGAACATGGAACGGACAATGGACTACTGTTGTAGAAGGCAAAATGAGCGTTTGCGGATGCACATTTAAATTCTAAAAACTACAAATTATGAAAATCGGCAGTTTCCGGAGGAAACTGCCGATTCTTTTATTGATCGCAGGAAACACATTCTGCTATAATTTCTTTTTCTTCCGTTTTTTGTGAACTGTATAACTGTTTGTATCTGAATGCAATCATCAATCCGATACACGTCATTCCCACACCCACCAACGAAGGATAGTTAAAAGAATAACCGTTTTCCAGCGGTATTCCTCCCAAAAACGCTCCCAAAGCATTCGCACAGTTAAATCCGGCCTGCATAAAAGCGGCTGCCATCATCTCGCTTTTAGGAGCAGCCTTCATCATCATAATATTAATGGGTGCAGCAACCGACATCGACAGGGCACCGCAAACAAAGGTGAGGACTAAGGATATAGTTTGATATTCTGAAAGAAAAAATACGCCCACTAAAGAACTCATCATTAAAAAAAGTAATAAAACACAGGTTTTCTCGGGGCTTAATCGGTCAGACAAATATCCGCCGACTAAATTTCCTACAACCATTCCGGCTCCTGCAAGAATCATCACATATGCCATCTGATTTTCTTTAATCCCCGAAACAATGGTCATCAAAGGCGTAATGTAGCTAAACCATGTAAATAATCCTCCAAAACCAATCGCAGTAATCATTAAAACCATCCATGACTGCTTTTTCTTCAAAAATTTCATTTCTTCCATGAAGTGAGTATTTTCATTGGTTTCAAGCATAGGCAGCCAGAGTTTTAAAAATAATAAGGCAAATAACCCGATCACAGCAACAATGGCGAAATACCATCTCCAGTGAAATGCATGACCGATATACGTTACCAGCGGAACCATCGCGAGATTCGCAACCGTAAGTCCTGTAAACATAAGCGAAATATAGAACGCTTCTTTACCTTTTGCGGTTAATCGGGTGGCAACCACGGTTCCCACTCCAAAAAATGCTCCATGCGGGAGTCCGGAAAGGAAACGGATGATCATCATCGTGTTATAATCCGGAGCAATTGCCGATAATGCATTAAACAGGGTAAAAATCATCATCAGAACAATCAAAACCTTTTTTGGTGGAAATTTTACAGAATATCCAATTAAAATCGGAGCTCCTACAACCACTCCGAAAGCATAAGCAGAGATGAGATGTCCCGCTTCCGGAATGCTGATCTGCAGACTTTTCGCCATGTCGGGAAGCAGTCCCATAATAGTAAATTCGGTGGTTCCGATTCCCAGACCGCCTATTGCCAACGGTATTATTCTTTTATCTATCTTCATTTTAAAATCCTTTTAACGATCCTGAATAATTTATTGTTTCTTTTAAAGTGCAAAAATCGATAGAAATAATCATTTATACTTTAACGGAGATGACTCATTTTTGCTCTGTATTAACTTTTTTAATTAATTTTGAATTAAATATTAATCAAAAGAGAACATAATGAAAATTCAGAAAGAAAATATTGAATTTGAAGATGGAAAATCTTTTAAGCTGTTTTCACCATCCCTTAAAAACTGTTTCTTCTGGCATTATCATCCTGAAATAGAGCTGGTTTACGTAGAAGCTTCCAACGGAATCCGTCACGTCGGTAAAAATATTTCAGACTTCAAAGACAGCGATCTATTGCTCATCGGTTCCAATGTTCCTCATCTTAATTTTGATTATAAAATTCAGACCGAATGCAGACAGATGGTTTTGCAGATGCGCGAAAATTTTCTTCAGGAATACATTATGCCTGTTCCGGAATTTGAAAACATTAAAAACCTGCTGGAACGTTCTTATCTGGGATTGTCTTTCTCAGGACAAACCAAAAAAAAAGTCGTTGAAAAGCTACACCAGATAAAAAACGAAAATTCTTTTCATGCTTTTGTCGGGCTGATCGAGATTTTACAGATTCTTGCAGACTCCGAAGAAGTAAAAGAGCTGAACTGCGAAGATACCCGCATCAAGTGGTTTTTAAATGATAAAATCCGGATGGGAACTATTTACGATTATATCAACGAAAACTACGACAAGAATCCCAACGTCAATATTATCGCAGAAAACGTGAATCTAAGCACACCGGCATTTTGCCGTTACTTCAAAAAACAGACGAATATGACGTTTACAGATTTTGTAAACAATTACAGGATCAATCAGGCGAAATTATTGTTGCTCCAAAACCACTGCGTTACAGAAGTCTGTTTTCAGGTAGGTTTTGAAAGCCTTTCATATTTCAATAAATTATTTAAAAAATATATCGGAGAAACACCTTCCGCCTTTAAGAAAAAACATTTAAGCGGTGTGGAAAACAGTGCAGTTTAAAACAAGTTTGTTTAAATTCATTTTAAATTTAACCGCAAAAGATACAAAAGACTTTATTGGATTTATTTAAATTTAAAGTATTTCAGAAGTCAGCAAAGAGAAAAAATATTTGATTTTTTTTT
>NZ_JAULSJ010000068.1:0-4210 GCF_030518295.1 Chryseobacterium urinae
AGTGGCAGGCTTTTTTTCAAAACAATTCAGTTGCATTAATTTTTTGCCATTCGTTAAGCCTTCCGTACAGTTTTGTTTCTTTAAACATCTCTTTTGTAAATACCATTCTTAGGGACGTTTCTAATTGCTCTCCCTTAATTCCGTTTCTACCTTCAATTTCTCTAAAGTATTTTGCAAAAATGTTGAGTAGGTCGTGTCCATTAGTAATTTGTAATTTTTCCGGATTTGTTTCACGGACATCGTTTACCATCTGAATAATGGATTGAATATCTATAATTGTAGCACCTTCCGACTTTCCTAAAACTCTAGTTATATATTGTTCCAAGTCAAATGAAGAATTTGCAAAATAAACTAAATCCTGATAACCAGGGGAGAAGTTTAATCCGATACTATCACGCTCATTTATAAGTTTTAAGCAACTAATAGATAAAATTATGTCGATTAATTGATTCTTTAATTGTTCGTGTTCGTCCTCTTTCTTTAAAGAATATTCAAAAACCAATGCATTTAAAACTGGTTTAAAGTTTAGCATTGTTGTTTCTATATCGTGTTGGTCGGTTAAAAACATATTCCTTTTCGCATATTCAGGATTAATAATTTGCAAAAAATCAGAATCTCTGATTCCAATAATTAATGGGTAAATATTAACCAAAGTGTCAACACATTCTTCAAGCTTTGGATTACCACCAGGAATATTTTCAACTTTACACTTGTCTAAATCGAAAAATTTTCTAAATAATCGTATATCGGAATCACCTTCTAGTAAAACAAAATTTACTCCTTGGGATTTTGGGTGAGATATATCAAGTCTCAATTCATTTAACTTCTCTTGATAAGTAATATCTGATTTTGTCATATTACTTCTTTTCTAAATTATATACTAAATCCCATCGGTCGTTAATTATTGATGGCGAATGAGTAGCAATTAAAACTTGAAAATCTTGTATTTTAATTATTCTTAATAAATCGTCAAGGAACTCTTTTTGCCAAGAAATATGAAGGGATATTTCAGGTTCATCAATCAGAACTAAAATACCTGCCTTTGTCTTAAAAATTAATTCATAAAGTAGTACTACTTCGTGTTGTTCTCCTGATGAAAGCTCATTTAAATCCAACTTTTTCCCATTAATTGTCTTGAAATAAAATCCCCTTTCTCGGTCAATTGCAATTGACTTAAAAGTGAATCTTCTCTCATTGAGAATATTTGTAAATAGTTCTAATTTTTCAAGTAATTCATCAAATACACTTAACTTTTGTTCTAAATCATTTAAATAAACTAGAAGAGCTTTTGAATCGTCTGGACTATAAGAAAGAACTTTCTGTTCACTTTCATATAGACCATTTCTAGTCAATTTTTCTAATTTCTTAGTCAACTTTGCAAACCTAGCATCATATTCATCTTTTGATACTGTACTTTTTTCAGAAATTAATCTATTAGGATAAGTACTATCTAAATTTTGGGAGATAAAAAATGATTGTTGCGTTCTTTCTATAATTAATTTTTTGAGTTCACTAGCATATGTTTGAATGGTCTCAATCATTATGGTTTGGTCTCTATCACCTCTATAGTTTCTATCAGGATTAATAACCTTTTTAAATAATCTTTGCTCTCGTATTAAATGAACATTGATAGAATCCAATATTTCGTTAGCTCTTTTTGAATTAATACGAAGTAGGTTTTTGCTGAATTCAGCAGGGAGTTGGTCAGCATAATAAACTAAAAGTTCGTCAAGTTCAACAATTTGGTCGTTTCTATGGTCTATCCATTTATCTGGTGCAATTCTATGAACAGGCAAGAACCTATCAATCGTCTTTATTAAATTGTCTGAGATTTCCGTTGAATAATTAAAAGTTTCGATTTCAATATCATTTTCAAAAAAAACAAATTTTAATTCTCTTTTATCTGTAGGTTGACTTTCAATTGTAACATCTTCGTCCATAAGCCCTAATTGTTCAGTCTTGGCTTTCTCTGTTTTATCAATTATAATACTGATATTATTGCTAAGACAAACTGTAATTTTTGTAAAGATTAGTTTTTTAAAAAATAAGAATTTTCTATTGAATAGATTGAATATAATATTTAGTACTTGTGTTTTCCCAAATCCGTTAGGTCCAGTAATTATGAGTACATTCTCAGATGTTGGATATTTGACGTCATAGTCAAACATTTCAAATAGTCCCTCAATTTTTACTGATTTGACTAAAGTGGTTAATTCGTTTCCTTTCATTTATTATTTCAATTTTGATGTAAATGTCGTCATTTTAAGCTTGCCATCAACATCTAAATTTACGCATTTCATCAAATTCACATTTATAACATGCGTACATTCATTTTATAATGAACACAATAATATTAATTAAACCACTGATTTAAAAGCTTATATAGTGTGCTTTTTTGATATTTATTTTTTTTGTATGGATGAAGTTTTATATATTTGATGAAAACTTAACCATGAAAATTATTTCACTTGTAAATTCTTACAAAGAGAAATTAATTATTCAAAGATACAGTTCATCGTCTGTAAAAAACTATTCAAGTGCTCTTCAGAATTTTTTGAGTATGGCTTCTCAAAAGTATACAGATCCGCTTGATATTTCTTTAGAAGATGTTGAAAAATTTATCTTTTGGAAAATTAATAAACATCATATTTCTGCATCGCATCAAAGCATTATTCTTTCGAGTATTGCTAAATTTTACAAATTATTATTTAGTAAGGATATCAATCTTAAACATCTGTATCCTAAAAGAAGAGAAACAAAGCTGCCTAAAGTTCTTACCCGCAACGAAGTAAAAAAGATTCTTGAATGCACCGAAAATATAAAGCATAAAGCTATCCTTACTACCATCTATTCGTGTGGTCTAAGATTAAGTGAAGTTCTGGAATTGAAAATATCGGATGTAAAATCTCAGGAATCTGTTCTTTTAATCAGACAAGGAAAAGGGAAGAAGGACAGATTTGTAAACCTCTCTCCCAAATTGCTGGAACTATTGAGAGTGTATTTTAAAATGTATCAGCCGAAAAAGTATGTGTTTGAAGGACAAAATACAGAACAATACTCAAAAAGAAGTGTGCAGCAGGTATTTAAAAACTCATTGAAAAAGGCAAACATCAGTTCTCCCGCAACTGTTCATACACTGCGCCATTCTTACGCAACACATCTTTTAGAAAACGGTACAGATATCAGAATAATTAAAGAACTTTTAGGGCATAATGATATTAAAACTACAGAAATTTACACCCATATTACAGATATTTCCAAAAGTAAAGTCAAAAGTCCTTTAGATTACTTGTAAAAAACGCTTCACAAAAGCAATATAATTCTCGCAATGTCACGGATTTGTAATTTCCATATTGTAAAATGACGGATTGCAAATCCACGCTATCGGATAGTGCTTATTTCATTTTTGGTTCACTCTTCGAAAGTGTTACAAATTTACCATTTTCGTCAATTTTATAAATTGTTGTCGTAATCTCTGTTTCTCCACTGGATTCGTTATAATCTTTCACTTCAATTTTGCTTTTGGAAATCTCGCTTTTTGTCCACATCCAAGATTCCGCAATTTCGTCGTAAGCAATTTGCAATGTGTCAATTTTCTTGAAATTTTTGTCAAAAGTCACCATAAAGGTTTTAAGTTCCATTTCTCCATCTTGAAATGTAAATACAAATGTTCTGAAATTTTCAGAATAGGGTAATTCATAATTAACAGAAATATCCGTTCCGTTTTTAAGCCAATCTTGAAGTCCTAATTTTTGTATTTGTTCTTTTTTTAGCTTTTTATAAACTCTTCCATCAGGATGATTTTCTCTATATGATTCATCATAAGTGTCGAAAGAAGTTTCTTCAGATATTGGAAAATTCGCCATATCTACTTTCATAAATTTGATTTCATCAATTGCATCCGAATTTTCTTTTAATAAATCAGTTTTGGGTTGAATTTGATTTTTTGGCTTAATTTCTGTTTTTTCAATTTCTTGAGTTTTTTCTTTACAAGAAACTACTGTAATAAAGAATAGAAGTATTAAAATATTTTTTTTCATTATTGATTCATTTTATGTTTTTGTTTTGCGGTTTTGAGAGCATTACTGCTAACGGTTTGTGGCTTGGCGAAGGCAAGGCAATCGAAGCACTTCCGTTCGGTTAATGTACAAAATTTTATAGAAGCACAAAAGCTGAAGTTTGCACTTCAGCCCTGCTTTTGCCAAACCGA
>NZ_JAULSJ010000069.1:0-3299 GCF_030518295.1 Chryseobacterium urinae
AATCCTACTGCTGTAATTACCCGTAGATTCTATAACCAGACAATAATTTTCTAAGGAAATTTTATCTAAAAAGGATAAAATTGAACGTTGGTTGTTTTCGATGTTGTAAACCTGATCACAATTATTTAAATCATTTAAGCTTACCGTTAAAAACTTTGATCCTACATCTACGCCAATCACTTTTTTTGATAATTTTGTCATCGTAAATCTTTTTTTATAAAGAGGTTTTCTTCTGATCCACCATGGTAAAAGTTTTTACCAACAATGCTCTATCCGGATTTGGAAGAAAACAGCAGCAGGGGAATAAAATCAGGGGCGATATCAAAGTATCATTCGAGCGTCTGTCTTTATCCTACTGCTTTTGCTCTTCTGGTTAATATTTTTAACTAAATTATCAATCTGTTTTGTTTGATGCAAACTTACCATAGAAACGGATACCCCGCAGCGTGATGTGGGAAAGAAGGCATTAGCTCGGAAAGCCGGGCGCGATGAGTAGAAGTGGATAGCGGGATAAAGCTCCTGAAAATATATTTAGGATATTGAAAACGCTTACTTAAAGTAATAGATGACTTTTTCCTTTAAAAAATTTAAACACTTTCTTTGATTCAATTATTTTTATTCTTAAAAAGTAAAATAGACTAAATCTCTTAAGGCTTTTTAATTTATATCGTAAATTTATGATATGAAAGAGCATATTGTAAGAGGTTTTAGGTTTAATACTTATCAGGAACCGGAACGATCTGTATTTGACCGATTGCTGGAAATTTTTACGGATTTACTGACTCATACTTCAGGTGATTTTGATGAAGCAATTGACTGGCTTCGGATGCTGGATGAAGAATACCAATTAACCACTCCTGAATATACAATAGATGACTTTATTGAAGACCTTAAGAAGAAAGGATATATTCGGGAAGAGATTAATCCAGATGGAAATGGCAATGGAGTTACGTTAAGTGCGAAAATGGAACAGAATATCCGTAAGCAGGCACTTAAACAAATATTTGGAAATCTTGAAAAGAGCGGAAACGGAAATCATAAAACGAATAAAAGCGGAGCAGGTGAAGACTTAACCGGAGAATTCAGAAATTATAATTTCGGTGATTCTGTGGAAAAAATTTCAATGACGGAGAGTCTAAAGAATGCACAAATCAATAACGGGATCGGAGATTTTCATCTTACGGAAAATGATCTTATTGTTGAAGACAGCATACACCAGTCTCAAATGAGCACTGTTTTAATGATCGACATCAGCCACAGTATGATTCTGTATGGTGAAGACCGTATTACGCCGGCTAAAAAAGTGGCGATGGCTCTCGCTGAATTAATCACAACACGTTATCCGAAAGATACTTTAGATATTATTGTTTTTGGGGATGATGCATGGCCTGTAAAGATTCAGGAACTTCCTTATCTGCAGGTGGGTCCTTATCATACCAATACTGTTGCAGGGCTTCAGTTAGCAATGGATATTCTTCGGAGAAAGCGAAATACCAACAAACAGATTTTTATGATTACCGACGGAAAACCAAGCTGTGTGCGCGAACCGGATGGTACTTATTATATGAATTCTTACGGACTGGATGATTATGTTGTTCAGAAGTGTTATAATATGGCAGCTCAGGCAAGAAGACTGCATATCCCGATTACTACTTTCATGATTGCTCAGGATTCTTATTTACAGCATTTCGTGAGCGAATTTACAGAAGCCAATCAGGGAAAAGCATTTTATACAGGTCTTAATGGTTTAGGAAACATGATTTTTGAAGATTATGAATCCAATCGTAAAAGAAGAATCCGTTAAAATTATTACTCAATAAAAATTATCAATTAGATTTAAATACAATGACTGCAAAGCCAGAAATAAAAACGCTTGGTGCGTTAAAAGCATCAGGTTATACATCAAAACATATTAAAGACGAATTACGGGATAATTTAAAAACTATAATCCGAAATAGAGAATCTGTATTTGAGGGAATCTTCGGATACGAAAACACGGTAATTCCTCAATTGGAGCATGCCATTCTCAGTAAGCATAACATCAATTTATTAGGATTGCGAGGTCAGGCTAAAACAAGACTGGCAAGAATGATGACAAGCTTGTTGGATGAATGGATTCCTTATGTGGACGGAAGCGAGATTAATGATGATCCTTTTAACCCGATTTCCCGATTTGCAAAAGAATTAATTGAGAAAGAAGGTGATAACACACCCATTGAATGGCTTCACCGTGATGAAAGATTTTTCGAAAAACTGGCTACTCCGGATGTTACTGTTGCCGATCTTATTGGTGATGTAGATCCGATAAAAGCTGCTAATCTTAAACTTTCCTATGCAGACGATCGTGTGATACATTTTGGAATGATTCCGAGAGCCAACCGCTGTATTTTTGTAATTAATGAATTGCCGGATCTACAGGCAAGAATTCAGGTTTCCCTGTTTAATATTTTACAGGAAGGCGATGTTCAGATTCGTGGATTTAAAGTGAGAATGCCTTTGGATATTCAGTTTGTTTTTACCGCCAATCCGGAAGATTATACCAACAGAGGAAGCATCGTTACTCCTCTGAAAGACCGTATCGGATCGCAGATTTTAACGCACTATCCTGAAAATATCCATATTGCGAAAGAAATTACAAAATATGAATCCAGTCTGGACAGCCGCCAGAATAGCGGAGTGTATGTCCCGGCTTTAGCCCATGATCTTCTGGAACAGATTGGTTTTGAAGCCCGCGAGAGCGAATATGTAGATGCAAAAAGTGGTGTCAGTGCACGTATGAGCATCACCGCTTTCGAAAATTTGTTGAGTACGGCAGAACGTAGAGCTTTGTTGGCTGGCGAAGAAAAAACTTCGGTGAGATTGAGCGATTTCGTTGGCGTTATTCCTGCGATTACCGGAAAGGTAGAATTGGTTTATGAAGGAGAGCAGGAAGGAGCAGAATCTGTGGCACAACTTTTAATAGATAATGCGGTAAAAACTCTGTTTACCACGTATTTCCCCAAAATAGAAAAACTGGAGAAAAAGAATGTAGACGGACCATTCAGCCAGATCACCGACTGGTTTTTACAGGATGACGGATTTTTAGAAATTACCGACGAATCTCCGGATGAAGTCTACGCGAAAAACCTAAATCGAATTACTCCGCTTGATGAAATCATTGAAAAATACCAACCCGATACCCAACCCGAAGATCTTCTGTTTTTAAAAGAATTTATTCTTTGGGGATTGGCTGTGAATAAAAAACTGAATAAAGAAAGATTCAGAACGGGAGTTTTCTTTTCATAGAATCTGTTTTATGA
>NZ_JAULSJ010000007.1:0-168880 GCF_030518295.1 Chryseobacterium urinae
AATCATAGTTGTTAAATTTTCTTTTTCCGTTTTGTTGGTACTCTCTTTTGTGCTTTATTTGCAGAATTCTATTGAGCTGGAAAGTTGTACATTAAATCCACCGGTGATCTTTTTATTGAAATTTGAGATTAATGTAATTGCTGAAGCAGATGTGTGAGACCATTATTAAAAACTTCTTAACCGCTGAATAGAAAATTTTTCATTTAAATAATAACCATAAAAACATGTAAACGATGAGTATTGAAAATGTAGAAAATCAAATAAATAGATCAACTGTTCTTGATGAAGAAACGCAGAAAATTGAGGAAATTTTAGGAATAAAACCGGAAGATTACTTAAAATATAACTTACTTCAATATTTACATCTCAAAGACATCGATATTGAGGATTTTTCAAAGTTTTTACCATACCTTGTTAAAGTAACAAAAGTAAAACTTACCAATTGTACTATTGCCAATTTTTCCGAATTGTTAAAAATAGAGCGTTGCTCCAGTTTCACTCTGGATAATGTGACTTTCAGAAACAATGAGTGTAATGTAACCAGAGGGTTTCCTTATGAAATCCGATTTTCAAATATGACCTTTGATGCAGGTTGTTTTAACAGTTTTCATATATCGTCATCCGATAAAGGATATAAACATCTTTTTATTAATAATTGTCATATTGATAATATTCAGGAAATCAATAATATAAAAGGGCTTTATTCATTGCATCTCGACAGCATAACTTTTACTTGTAACCTGACTAAAGTAAAAGAAAAATCAATCTACATGATCCATATTTTCAACTCGAAGTTTGAAGATATTTCTTTTATACCATTTAAAAAATCAGTAACAGACATTGAGTTTAAAAACTGTAAAATCGGAAGTTTTAAAGGAATTTCAGAGTTTGAAAAACTTGAAAAAATTAAAGTGAATACCGATACGGTTGTTGAGAACAGAGAAGAATTAGAAAACCCTTTCAATAAAGAAATTATCTGTCATTTCAGTAAGGCGGAAAAACCATTTCGTTTAAAAAATGCAGTCTCACTCAGAAATTATATTAATGAATTAAGCTTTACAGATTTTAAAGTGAAAAAAATAAAGGATATTGAAAAGTTTGAAATGGTGAAATCTCTTTCATTTAATAAATCTGAATTTTATGTCGATGCTTTTCTACCTATTGCCAATCAGATTCAAAAAGTGAAGATGAGAGATTCTGAGATTAAAAAAAATAACTATTTCAGATCTTTCGTTAATTTGAAAAGTTTTGAATCACTCTGTTTCTCAAGAGAGAGTAAAGAGATAAAAAATTTCTCAAAATTACTTCTGTTAAAAGATCAGCTGACGAGTCTGGATTTTTATGAAGACGAAGAAATGGATAAAAAAGCTCCAGATTATCATATCGGACAATTTACTTCACTGGAAACCTTAAAATTGGGTTATGAAATTTCTGCGAAAACGGGAAAATCTATTATGCAGTTGAAAAAATTGAAAAAGCTGGATATTAGCATAGCAAAAACAAAGCATATTTTCGATTTGGGACATCTGAAAAAGCTGGAGTTTTTAATTTTTAATTCGAGGACAAAGTTTATCGGATTTGAAAATTTAAAACGTTTAAAATCTCTCAAGATCATTAATGATAAAAAGTTCGATCTCAGAACACTTCCCAAAATAGAATCTTTAAAAAGGCTGAATTTGTATGGAAATCACTCTAAAATGAAAGGGTTTAGCCGTTTTCCCAATTTGGAATTTCTTAGCCTTCAAGGAGCCGGTAAGGTGAATTTAAAACCTTTGAAAAAGCTAAAGGTTCTGGATTTGTATAACAGTAACATCAAAGACTTTTCTTCCTTTGCAACCATGCCATTTCTGGAAAAATTAGATTTATCGCGTATTCAGAATAATATTGACTTGAAGGAAATGTATAAGTTCCCGAATTTGAAATGGCTAGGATTTTTAGAAAATGAAGAACTGGATGATATTTCCGGTTTGGAGCCTTTAAAAAAGCTGGAGCGTCTGGATTTATATAAAACCAACGTTACAGATGTGAAAGTTCTGAACACTTTACCGAATTTAAAAGAAGTGAATTTAGCAGTAAAAAATTACAAACTAAATCTCAAAGCACAATTGGATCGTCCCGAAATAGCAGCTTATTATGCATTGCCGAGTGTTATGTTTTTTATCTGGAAAGAAGATGAATTTGGGATTTAAAAAAAATAACAATTATTCCTAATTGTTGACTAATATAAAAGTTGTTTAAACTAATTTCAGAATTAACCACAAAAGGCACAAAAGACAATGTTAAAGCAAATTTCATTAATAATCAAAGCACTCAAAACAATAAAAATCAAAGATTTTTAAAAACTATTGTGAACTTTTTCATTGATAATGATCAACTTTAAATAAAAGTTTAGTCATCTTTTGTGACTTTTGTGGTTAAATAAAGTTTAAACAGACTCATATTTTAAAAACTAAAAATGCAAAAAAAATTCGAAAAAGATACCAGTGGTGTTTTGCTTATCTGTTCTAAAAAAGGTCTTAAAAAGTATTTTGCAGACAATATATTCAGTTATAATTATCCCGACGGAATTCTTCCGCTCATCAACAATGGCTCTGTTATCGCTTTAACCACAGAAAGCAGCGAAGATGTGAAGGGTGAAGTGATGGATCTTTCTATGAATGATTTTAAAGGCTACAGACTTTACAGAGAGCAAAACTTTTTTATTGAAGAAGAAGATGAAATCTACGTTCTTTCTCATACGGAATTTACCCAGATTTGCAGTAATCATTCAGGAGATATTGATGCCTTCAGTTTTTGTAACGAAAAAATAATGATCAATAATCTCAGGGCAGGATGGGCAATTGCCTTTACACACTGCAAAATGCGCAGCAACAGTATATATTTAAGAGCCATTATTCAGCTTATTTATACAAAAGACCGTTTTCCTTATCCGGAAATATTATCTATACCAACGTTTAAAAAAACTAATATTTAAGAAACATGAAAAACAACTATTTAAGTTCAGAAGAAGCTCAAAAATTGATTGCCAGACTTTCTGAAGAAATGAACGAATTGCTTATTGAAGGACGTACCTATCATTATGAAGCGTACAGAAATCAATACGGAAGTTCGTCCAATACCGGAATTTATTTTTATGAAAATGGAGTTTTTTACAATGATTTCCATGTAGGAGAATACGATAAGGAAGAGATGAATGAACATCTGGATAAATTTCGAGATTATGATTATTCTGATCTTATTTACTTTTTTCCGGTACATTCTAAGGTGAAATTCACTTTTAAAAAAGGAGAACCCGTTAAAGCTGAAAGATACAGCATCCCAATGTTTTTGGAAGATATTAAAAAGGAAACGGAGGACAGAGCTGGAAAATACAGCGAAAATGATAATGTTTTTCTGAAAGCGGAAGCTTTGATCCATTTTAAAAAAGAAGCGGACGAAATCGGGATGTTTATAGATTCCACATATCATTACAACGATAAAATGAGGTCTTTCGGGCATTTTGGCGGAAGTAAAGAAGTCCTTTCTATTTATCATCAGCTGGAAAATAAAATAGATAGTCTTTTTTTTAGCTGTGAAAACGGTAATCTCAGCGTACAGTCGGATCCTGCAGTTGAAGAATACGGATTTGAACCTTTAAGAGTTTCTCAAATAGAGTTTAGTCCGGAATACGAAAAGCAAAAAAAAGCGACAACAGACAGCATAGAAATGAGGCATGAATTTTTCAGATCTCTAGGGAAATTGGATGAACGGATTATTTATCTGCGAGTGGGCGGTTTTAGAGATCATTCATGGCCTGGAGGAAGCTCTTACCACAATTCATGCAAAATGAGGGTTATTTATGCACCGGAATCTACGATATTGATTACAGACGGGCTTTCAGATCCTTACGAAAACTTTTATTATGGTCAAAATTCTCAGTATAACGGAATCGGAGCCGAATTTTACATGGAATTTCACGGTAATATACCGTACGAAATCATTCATAAGCATTTTGCTGTTGCCCTCGTAAACAGTACTTCTCAAATTGCAATCGGGCATGGTGATTTTAAAGCATTAATGGAGAAATTCGGTGAAACATCTCTGGAATTTACCGAAGACAATATTGAACTCTGGGTAAACAGAGAAAATGAAGCCAATCATAATGCATTAAGCTTTATTACTTCAAAAGATTTTATGAAAAATGAAAGCTTTGGTGTTTTGCTGGGTATGCAGTCAAATACCGTTCCTCAGAAATTAAAGCTGAATTTAGAAGAGATTTTGTTGATTTCCGTAAAACCTTTTGAAAACAAATGGCTGAAAACAACAAAAATAAGAAGTAAAAACAATGAGGTTGCAAAGGCAGCAAGAGAAGAAATCATGCAGACGTGGAAAGAAAGCGGAGAAATGAATCTTGTGCCGCTAACGTATCAGAAAGAATACATCAAAACGTCGCCGGATTCGGAAGGAATGAAGCTGGTTCCTTTGTTTCCTTTTTAAAAAAACAATAAACCATTGTAAGCCCGCTCTGATTTTTTGGACGGGGCTTCCTTGTAATTTCAGATACATAATAAAATATGGCGAATCAAATTAACGAAGAACTTAATAAAAAGATTGATGAGGTTTTAGCTTCGGTAGAAGAACAGGATGAAAGAAAACTGTATGATATTTTTAAATACTTGTGTGATAGTAAGTTTGAAACAAAACTTTCTCCAAAGACCATCGGTCAGGTTATTAATACGGTTCAATATGGTTTGAGGCGTGATTACGGAATGTTCAGACCCTATAGATCCATCTATATTCTGATTGGTGAACTTGCTCCTTTTCATTCTGAAGAAATTGCTTCCATTCAGGATGATATTACAAATTACCTGAATGATGATATTTTTGATTACGAAGACTATACTTCTGTGCTGTACTTTTTCCGTGAAGCTTGGAAAGATTTGGAACCGGTATGGAGTGTAGAAAATAAAGCAGCCATTATTGAAAATCTTATTGATGTTATTGAAGATGAATATGAATCGGATGGTTATTTTGATGCTTTTATTGCCGATAATGTTTTACGTGCTCTAATAGTTATCGGAAAAGATGATCCAAAAGCGCAGAAAACGATAAAATGGGTTGAAAAAGTTTTGGAAGAAGATGATCGATTTGAGGATGAAGACGACGAAGAAAATGAATGAGAAACTTTCCATTTTGGTTCAAAATAATAAACGGAATAAAAGTCAATTGTATTTTATGAAAAGTATACTCTTGATCCCAAAAACCTGAATGCTTTTAGCTAAAGACACATAATTTTAGAAACATCACTCACATCACTGAATTAAAAAAACAAACAAAATGTACATCCGCCTGAACAGTGAAAAAATGAGAAAAGTGTACAGAGATACCCTTAATTTAGCAATACAGAAAACGGAGGAACTAATGAAGTTATTTCCTGAAATTTCCATGTATCATTCCATCTATAATCAATTACTTGATATCGATGAAAAAATAGTAAAGAATGACATTGTTTTTTCTGAAAACGAATTATACAAAAGGTATTCTTTAGGACATTTGGCGGTGAAAAACTTCGATTACGAAAATGATGAATATGCAAAATTGTTAATTGATATCTTCGGAGGAGCATTTGATTATCATGTATCATCCGAAAGTTTCAGGCAACTCCTGTTTGATGGAGATGAAAGAGAATGTGTAAACAAAGTATTTGAGGTTAATCATCAGAAAATCAGGCTTATTGATTTTTATGACCATCCGTTAAAAGAACTGAAAAAAGAAATAGATCATGAAAGTTTTGATCTGATGGTGGAAGAAAACAGCTTTAAACAGATCAATAATATTATTGAAAAATATATTTCTGAAAAAGGATTGGAAATATATTATCTGAAGAAAAATGATCTGATTTATTTATTTTCCTACGGCGAATATCAACCCGGAAGATATATGCTTTTTTTAGAAGACATCAGGATTTGGAACTCTTAAAATTACGGACATTTTAACTGAAGTAAATTATTTAATTAAAAAGAATTGGAAAACGAAATATATGATACGCTGTACTATTACAGCGAATATGGCGAAGAAGGTTATGATCTTACAGAAGTACAGCTCATCGGCAAAACCGACGAAAACCGTGTTGAAAAACTGAAATATTTGCTTCAACATAAAAATCCCTACATTTCTTATCAGGCAATGCTTATTTTGGTTGCTTGGGCAATTCCGGAAGGATTTGTACAGCTTGACCGTTTCATTTCTGAAAAATGGGATGAAAAACACAACTTTGAACCTCACAGAATTTATAATGAAGATAATGTGTATGATGTTATCGTGGATGCATTATACATTTCGACATTTAATGGAAAAGAAGAACAGAAGTTATATCCTTATGTAAAACATTTCTTAAGCATTTACGGGGATAGGTTTTTCGAATCCTGTCTGAAAGATTTTCTGTTGAAAAAAGACTGCAGACCACTGCTGAAAGAAATTGAAGAGGCGACGAAAAGTGCTTTGAAAAATGAAAAATACTATCAGGCAAGTCAGCTTTTTCCGGTTATCGTTCATTACGATAAACACAGGTTTGAGGAATATTTTGAGGTCTTCAGTTCCTTATTAAAAGATGATAAGAGAATTGGATACAATATTGAAGAGGCTGAAAAAATCAGATCATAAATAGTTATAGTTGATAGGAAAACTTGTATTTTAATGTTTTAAGCCCGATAAAAAATAATCATGAAAAACCTTTTAGAAAAAAAAGACTGGTATTATTATATTTATGAAAACGGCGACACCATTGAATTGTCTGTTCCGATTTCTGCTCCGGCACCGGGTTTTGATGCAATCCATACGCTGACTGATCCTGAAAAAAAGGAATATCTTACAAAAGGAATTACAGCTCTCGAAGACCGAATAAAAGACATGGAAATGAATTTTACTAAGTATGTTTTGAATTCTTGGAGGTAATTTTTAGGATTATATAATTTCAGTTTTTCTTCTGAAATTCCTGTGGTATTTCATTTTCAATAAAAACTTCCTATATTTCGAAGAATTTAAAAATTTAAAAAACCATGAAAAAAACACTATTCGTTTGTGCGGTTTTGTTTAACTTATCACTTTTAAGCGCACAAACCATAGAATCGGGAAGCCGCAGTACAGCAGGATACATCAAAAGCAACGGAACCATTGAAAACAGCAGCCATTCCACAGTAGGTTATATTACAAGCAACGGAACCATTGAAAACAGCAGCCATTCTACCATCGGGTATATTAAAAGTGACGGTACCATACAGAACAAAAGCGGTTCTACAGTAGGCTACGTAAAAAAGGACGGAACCGTGGAAAACAGCAGCCACTCAACCATTGGTTATATTAAAGATAATGGAACGGTAGAAAACGGCAGTCATTCCACCATCGGTTATGCAAGCGGAATTAAAAAAGAATGGGCGGCAGTTGCATTTTTCTTTTTCAAACTAAATTAATAAGCACAGTTCAGTTAAACTTTACATCAGTTTAAGCAGATAAAAACAAATACTCCGGACAATTACTGTTCGGAGTATTCTTTTTATTAAGGGTAAATAAGGGCGAAATAATAATTTTTACATCAAAATTTGGTTTTATGAATTTTCCATGTCTTTGATATTCTTTTTCCACGTAAGGAAAAGATTCAGCACTTTAATAATTTTAAAGATGAAAATAAAGACAAAGAATGAAATAAGCGTTGTATAAATAGAGTAGTTCGGGAAAAACACATACTGAACAATAAAGGTTACAATATTCAGTGCTACAAAAGTTAAGGTAATTCTTTTGTGAGACAGTCCCAACTGTAAAAGATGATGATGAATGTGCGATTTATCCGCCTTGAATGGCGATTTTCCCCGCGAAATTCTGTCAGCATACACTCTCACAGAATCAATTACAGGAATCGTGAATACAAAAAGAATAAAGAAAATACCGTAAGGAAACTCTTCCGAACCTCTGTCGAATTTCGTAATGTAAATTCCCAGACAGATCAACAAATATCCCAGAAATAAAGAACCCGAATTTCCCAGAAAAATTTTATTCTTCAAAGAAAAATTATACCGTAAAAAAGCAGCAATACTTCCCACGAAAAGCAGTCCTATTCTTGCCAGTCCGAAATGTCCTTCAATTAAAGCAATAACGAAAAACAAAGCAAAACCTACTCCTGCAACACTTCCTGCCAAACCGTCAATTCCGTCAATCAGATTAAAAGCATTTACAGCCGTTGTAATGATTAGTACCGTAAGAATATACTGAAAATAAACATTCATTTCATGGATTCCGAAAAGTCCGTAAAGAGACGTAATCCGGATGCCTGAAGTAGCAATAATCACGCTCACACAAATCTGGATTCCCAACTTGTAGATCGCTCTGATGTCTGTTTTATCATCCAGCGTTCCCACAAAAAGCATAATGTAGGAAGTAATGATGATCGGAAGAATATCTTTCCAGCTTTTGTCATCAGAAATCCATAAAAGCAAAAAAACAACAAGCCCGATCACAAGACCTCCGATCAGCGGAATAGCAGTCTGGTGCACTTTTCTTGCATTGGGAACATCTACCAGCTTAATTTTCTGGGCAATCATTCTCATGAGCGGAATGACGCACATCGAAAGGATGAATGCAAGAATTCCGTACATAGAAAGTTCTACAAAGTTTTTCATAGCCTCGTTTTTTAGCAGTTTATTTAGAGTTATTGAATAGTTTGATGTGCTTAAGATGCTCTACATTGTACTTTTTCAGAATTGCCTCATCAATTTCAGAGATTCTGGGCATAACATTGGTTTTCTTGCTGATAGTAAAGGTTTCTTCGATAAGCTGACTGTATTTTTTAGCGATTCTTTTCCAGGTATATCTTCTTTCCGCAATTTTCTTCATTGTTCCGGCGCAGACTTCAAGATCTTCTTTGCTTACCTTCTCCAGAATACTTTTAAGTTCATTTTCATCCGAAAAATAAAAAGCCTGATTCTCGGTTGTCGTTCTGTTGTAAGAAACACCGTTGCTGATGATTGGCAGGCCTAAAAACATAGCTTCCACAAGCGAAGGATTGGTTCCTCCCGCAGAATGCCCGTGAATGTAAAGAGAAGCATTTCCGCGGATCAGATCAATGGTTTCCTGTTCATAGATAGGATCAAGAAGAATAATGTTTTTAAATCCTGAATACTCTTCTTTCAGATTTGCTCCGTATTCGCTGTTGTTCCAGTTTCCTACCAAAACCAACTTGCGCTCAGGAAGCGTGCTGAATACTTTTAAAATCGTATGGACATGATTTTCAGGTTCAATTCTGCATACTTTTACCGCATATTCTTCATTTAGGAAAGGATATTTTTCAAGATTTTCGGCAGACGGGACACGGTTTATTTTCGTATGATCCGCTCCGTATTCAATAACGCGGCTTATTGTTTTATAGCGTACAGAAGTATAATCCTGAATAGATTCGTTATCCGAAATATCAATATGAGAAAACTTTACCGCCAGTTTTTCTGCCCACCAAAGATATAATTTTGCAGGAACAGACCATTTATCTCTTTTCCATTCAATTCCGTCGATGGAAATAATAATTCTTTTATTGGTGAATAATTTAACTAATGGTAAAAGCCACGCTCCGGCAACGCCTAAAATCAGAAGAACATCACTTCGGAATAATGCATGAAAAATAGACCATGTATCGTAAGGAATACTCTGGATTCCGTTGGCGTCTAAAGGAAGATACTTCAGTTTTGCCCCTTTCCAGCTTTCGATTCTCTCTTCCTTACTGTATTTTTTTGAAGAGCAATATACCGTAAAATCGTAGGTATCGGAAAGTTCTTCCACAAGATGAGCCGTTAAGGTTTCAAAGCCTCCGTATTTTGCAGGCAGACCTACCGTTCCTATAATTGCTACTTTTGTCTTCATAATTATTTTATTTTAACATATTATGACCATTTATGTTCCAAATTGTGTAAAATAATGTAACGTAATGAAAATGTGTTAATTATAATTTATTAGAAGTGTGCCGGATTTCCATAATCTGGAAAATGGATTATAAATTGGAAATTATATCCAGAGATTTTCTCTCAAAATACGCCTCGGAAAACAGAAGACTTTTCTCGTAAGAAGCCTCACTGAAGGATTTATAGACCGATGGATCCTTCAAAATGTAGTTTAATTTTTCAGAAAGTTCATTTGTGTGTTTAGAATCGATTAAAAAACCGTTTTTATTATCTTCAACCAGTTCTGTAACGCCTCCTACAGGCGCGACGATCGCAGGTAAGCCGTAACGCATTCCTTCCAGAATCGTAAGTCCGAATGTTTCCACCCAAAGATCAGGATGAGACAGATTAAGAATCACGCTGGCTTCCTGATAAAAAGGATGCGTATCCGTTTGGGTAGGATAAATAATAAGCTGTTTCGGAATTTCCTTCCCTTTAAAATATTCCTGAATTTCCTTTTCCGTCGCATTCACCACAAGTTTGAAAGTGTAAGAAGGATTTTTTTTGGCTAATTCCAGAAATTCGTCAACTCCTTTGTAAACTTTTAAAGAACAGATCATTAAAACCACAGGAATTTCTTTTTCCACATTTCGGAAACGGTCTGCTTTTTCGGCAAAATCGCTTTCCAGAACATTGTACAGCAATTCCTGATTGTTAATTAAAGATTCCTGTTTCAGAAGATATTCCGAAACAAAAACAATTTTATCGGCAGTCATTTTTGCTGTTCCGAAAAGAAAATTTTTAAATAGTTTCGGCTTTACCGAAGTTTCGTGAATATGATAAATAATTTTACAGCCTCTCAGTTTTCCTGCAATTGCCGCCCCGAAAGGCAAAACCGTGTTGATGTAAACAAGATCACTTTTTTTCAGGAAAAACAGCAATTTGATCATCAGAAAAAACTGACTCAGAAAGAAATTAACAATTCTTATCAGCGCATTGGATGAAAAGCGATACCAGAACAGATGATTTTTTACCTTGGGAATATCAGATAAAAATCCTTTTCTTCCGCCTGAAGTAAAAAGATGCGCATCCATCCCGTTTTTTGTCCAGGATTTCAGAAGCTGCATCAGAACTTTCGGGCTTCCGCTGTAATCATTCAGAAGATGAACAGAGACAATTCTTTTCATGGCTAAATTTGGTTATAGATTGTATTGAGATGATCGCCTCTTTTTTCCCAGGAAAATCGGTCAAGATAATGCTTTCTGGCTTCAATGCTCATTTTTTGCTGAAGATCTTTGTCTGAAAATAATTTCATCAAAGCATCGCTCAATTCCGTTACCGTTTGATCATATTCCTGCTGTGGAATAGTAAAACCGCATTTTTCGGTAATAAATTCTCCGGGACCTTCATTTTGAAGACAGACAACCGGAAGTCCGAAAGAAAGTGCTTCCGGAACTACCATTCCTGCTCCTTCATGAGACGGAAAAAGAAAAACTGAAGCTTGTTCATACATTTTCATCAGTTCTCTGCGGTCGATCCATTCAATGATTTCAATATAATTTTCAGTATTATTTTGCTGAATTATATCTTTGTAAAACTGCTTTTGTTCGCCGGTTCCCACCAAAATTAACTTGCATTTCGATTTTTCTTCTTCAGAAAGCCGACTGATAAACTGAATGAATGAACGAATCGTGAGATCAAAACCTTTTAACGGAACAAATCTTCCTACGCTGATCACGGCGAAATCCGATTTTACCGCCACTTCATCTTTTTGATAAAAATCTTCCGAAGCAACCGAAGGATAAAGCGAATACTGATCTTTTTTAACTTTAAGTTTATCCGGAACACCGCTGTTCATGCACCAGATGTGATTAGAATGCTTCACGGTTTTTTTCAAGGAAGGCGAAAGTTTCCAGAAAAAGTTTTTTACCATCCAAGTTAAACGGTCTTTAAGGAAATATTTTTGGGAATAATCTTTCAGATATTGTTTAGGAATGAGAGGGTGATGTCCTACAGGTCCCCAAACCAAAGGCTTTTTTAATTTCCATAAAAAACTTGGCGTCCAGTCGTTATGAAAATTCACATTGTGGGCAATGTCAAAATCCACCTTCTGTTTTTTTACAAATGAAACAATGCCTCGTTGCCATAGATAATAATACAGAAGCGCACCGCGACTTCCTTTTTTCCAGAAACGCATCCAGTAAGGAAGATCAAAATAAAGGAAATTCACGTTCTGATACAACGGATCTGGATTTTCCTTCATGTATTTTTCAATATGTGTTTTATTGTTTTCTCTCGTTACTACAAAAACTTTACGGAATCTGGCGATCTGATACACAAAATTCCATCCCATCGCATCTTCCGATCCTTTATACGGATTGATGGCGTAGCACGTTGCGAGTATCGTCTGATTGGTTTTCATGGGTTCTTGTTTTTAAAAGTTTAGCGGGAACTCCGCCGATGATGCTGTTGTCCGGAAAAGATTTCGTAATCACACTTCCTGCAGCCAGAATACATCCGTCTCCGATTTCCACACCGTCCAGAATCGTTACTTTACTTCCGATCCAGCAGTTTTTCCCGATTTTTATTCCTTTTCTGTTAACGCCCTGAAGCCGGATTGACGTTTCAGGATCTTCATAATTATGATTTTCGGGGTGACAGCTCAGATATTGTCCTACAATGCATTCGTCTCCGATTTCCAGACCTCCAGAACCGCCGAGATAAGCAAATTCTCCGATCCCTACATTGTTTCCTATTTTAATTTTTTCTCCGATATTGTTAAAAGAGGTGGAAACAATCACTCTGCTGAAAGCGCCTATCGATACATTGTCTCCAAATTCAATTCCGTGTTTTGCAAGGGCAGAAACATACACATCATTTCCCAGACGCAGAAACTTTCCCCATTTTATTTTAGAAACATTAAAGAAACTTACTCTTTTGCCTAAAAGCATTCCTTTGGGATTTCTGAAAGTGAGAAGCATCCTGAAACCTCTGATGATGCTCCAGAGCTGGATCCAGATAAACTGCAGAACCGCTCCGGAGTTCAGATCATCATCTATAGTAAAGTAGGGACTTCTTAGTTTTATGATTTTTACGACAAGCTTTTTCATCTCTCTGTGATTATTGTGTGCATGATCGTTCCTAATGTCACATCAAGATCATTGTTTTCGATTGCTAAGTACTTCACTCTCTGGTTCTTTCTTTCCAGTTTAGAGAAAAGGGAACTGTACTCTGAAGTAAGGTCGCAAATCGAATGATACGAAAGTTCTTTTTTTCTGCTAAGTATTTTTTCAGGCGCGGCGTACAGGAAGAAGTTGAACTCCGGCTTCATCAGGAAATGATATCCTGTCTCCGTTACGGATTTCGGAAGCTGAATGTTACTTCTTCTTGCATCGGCAATAAAATCGAAATAATACCTGTCGTATAAAACTATTTTTCCCCTCAAAACATATTTTGTGTAAATAACAAACTGTCCTAAAATATAATCTGTATAATAATATCCGAATCGTAATAAGGAAGAAAGGGAGTTTTTGTTGTTTCCCTGTCTGGGTAAAGAATTCACCGCGTCCTCATGTGCTTTTTCCTTTCCTTTGGTCCATACACTCAGGATCGGAAGTAGGGAAGGTCTGTGTCTCAGAACTTTTACAGGTCTTCTGTAACGTTTTTCAATAAGTTCGGAAACTTCCGAGATCACGGTAGATTTTCCGGCTCCGTCTACACCGCTGAATGTGATGATGAATCCTTTTTCTGCAAACGAATCTTTTAAATAATGAACAATATTTTTAAAATAACTGAATCCTCTGTTTTCGTTTTTCATTTTCAGGGTTTTAATGGTAAGTTCTCTGTCGGTTATTTTGTTTGATTTTAAATGTTCTGAAACAAATTTCTCATACGTTTCAGGAATTTCTGCATCGTTCAGGCTGTAAAACAGATCAATAAATCGGGCAGTGTCTTTTTCTGAAACTTTATAAACGCCAAATCTGTTTTTTCTTCTGTTTTCAATGATTTTTGAAACCTCCATGATTTGTATATGCTTCCATTTTACCTGATGAATAAGATCCAGATTAAGAATCTCGTTTTGAAGCGTAACGATTCTTACCGTCTGCATAAAAGATTTCTTCACCGTTGAAACTTTCTGTACGAGACTGTGTCCGGATAAATAATTGACTAATTTCTGCGCGTTTTCAGAGGAAATAATCAGATCAATATCAGAATTCAGTTTCAGCTTTTCCGGTTCTTCATTGTGAAATTTCAAAGCCGCATAATCGGTATGGTAAAGCGCATCAAAAGTATCTAAAATGACCAGTTCTCTTTCGGTAGAGTAGTCTTTAAGAATGACATTTAAAGCTTCATTCCATGTTTGTAACAGCCAGTGAATCTGAAGATGCCATTCTTCCTGTGCTGCATAAATGGTAAGGTAAGACAACGTGTTTGTCAGAAGATAGTATTTCAGATACTTCTGAAGGTCTTCTTTGCTGAACCGGAAGGTAATTTTATTTTTCTCTTCAATTTCTGTATAAATTTCTTTCCAGCTTTTTCTCTGGATTAAAATTCCGTTCTGAATGATAAAATGAAAGAAATCGAACGCTTTCGGTTTTTCTGTGGAAGACAGTTCCCAGTCGTAAACAGCAAGCTTTTCATTCTTTACGTAGCAGTTCCATGAGGTGAAATCTCCGTGTGAAAAGGCAACATCGATGTTTTCGTCTTCGTTGGTGTGTCTCAGGATTGCTTTTATCTTTCGGAGGATGTTTTTCGGAATTCTCTCATCTTCAATGTTTAAAAACTGTTCTTTTACACTTTGAAAATACTTCCATTCCGAGATTTTTACGCTTCTTTCATGGTGTACGGAAATCATTTTCAAAGCTTCCGCATGAATTTTCGTAAAAGAATTTTCACGCGTTCCGCCTTTTGAAATATCAGATAATTTAAGAATGTTTTCGTTAATCATGGAAGCTTCCGGAACCTGCAATACATTGCCTGAAATAATTTTTCTAAGGTTTTTACTTTCTGTGGCAATCAGTTTTTTGGCAGAATCTGTTTCTGCGATCTTGTAAAAACATCCTCCGCTGAACAGAAGTGCCTTATTGTTGGGACCAACAGTTCCTGTAAAAATAGCCCAGTCATTTTCGATATTAAAAACCGGCTCACTGTTTTTTACATAATAAAGAACCTCTTTCTTAAAAACAATTTTCTGTAAACGCAGCGCAAAAACCGTTTTTACCAACACCTCGAAAAGTTTTGCTTTCGGTGTGGCTGCATTGTAAAATTTTAGAAATAAAGGCTTTGAGGAATCTGAGTTCCAAAACCACCTTACTGTTCCGTCAGGATTTTTAATGTACGAAAAAGAGATTTTCTTGCTGTTCTCTTCCTGTTTTGTAAACAATTTGTACCCTGTATTTCTAAATAATGTTTTCATGATGATTATTGATATACCAAAATAGTATAAAAATATCTGCCAAAAAATTAAAATAATGATAACTAATTAGTTATGAATTTTTTAATTAAATTTAAATTCCAAAATATGGAAAAAATACTGTTGTGTGGAAATTTATTCCTGCATCAGCTCCGGTCTTTTTTTCTTAAGAATGATTTTCTGCAACCTTGTAAGATGATTGTTGTTGCGGAATGCAATGGAAAATATAATGATCTGATAGAACATGATTCCGTAGTTACTTTCCCCGAAAATTCCAAATTCTGTAAAGGAATTGATCACGATAGGAATAAGAATCCCGATGAGCATCAGTTTCAGTTCCTTCTGTTCAGACAATATGGATTTTACGGTAAAAAATACCTGAAAAAGCACAATGGTAAACCCGATAAATCCAAGATTCATGAGAACCTGCATAAAAGTATTGTGCGTCATTTTTCCCGGATACGTATGGGCGCTCTGGAAAAACTCTTTGTAATCGATCCTCATAAAGCCAAAGCCTAAAAGCGGTTCTCTGGGTAAACCTTCCGTAATTAAAGCCTGCCAAAACGGAAGTCTTCCCGTAAGACTCATGATTTCTTCCAGCCTTTCCTGATCGCCGCCTTTCAGGATAACGCTGTACACTGCGAAAGGTGCAACCATGGCAACAAGCGCAATAATGGCAAATTTCAGGGTTTTCTTTTTGGTCTGGTTGATGTGGAAGAACACGATCAGCAAAAATCCGATAAGAGAAGATCTCGATCCGGTCATGAATAAAGCATACAAAATGACAAGAATTTTTATGATCGTCCAGACTTTCTTTTTAAAGCGGTACAGATCAAAAATAAGACATGCAGAACCCACTCCGGCAAGCATTCCGAGTTCATTCGGGTTCATCATTGTTCCGCCCAGTCTAGCTTCTTCACCACCGTCTGTAAGCCGGAAAAATACATCGGGATTAATCCACATTCCGATGACAAAAACCAGTTGAAGAACGAAAACAGTGTTTCCCAGAAGATGGTAGAGTCTGATGTTGTGACCTTCGAAATAAACGTCTAAGATTTTCAGACTTTTTACGAAAAAATAAGCAAAAACAAAGCTTTGGAAGGTCATGAACCACTGCAAAGCACTGAATCCCGGATTGGTACTCCAGGAAAATGAGATAAAGCCTAAAATTAAATAGCAGATGTATAAAATCGGCGAAAATATGTTTTTGTATTCTAAGGAATTAATACTTCCGTACCTTATGATTTTAAAATAAATGAGAATAGAGGAGATCATCACGCCCATTCTTCCGACAACTTTGATGGCTCGTGTAATGTTTACATTTTCGCTCCACGTAAAAAAACACGCCACCATAAGCAGCAGAATGATAAATAGCTGATTGTTGAGCTTTTTAAGAAATTGCTGATGATGAAGAGGTAACGTTTCCATTTCAGCAGTTGTAGAGTTTGGTATTCATTTCATCAAGAATGTTGTTCCAGTCAAACGCTTCTTCTACCATTTTTACCGCATTTCCGCAGATCTTTTCATAGTTCTGCCGGTCTTTCCAGATTTTGGAAATGTCGAAAAATGCTTTGGTAAGGAGCGCTGTCTGAGGCGACGGAATATTGATTCCCGCATTGTATTGTTCAACAAGATAGCCAATGTTGGTGTTTTTGGTAACAATACAGGGTTTCCCGAAATTTGCCGCTTCGATTACGGAAACCGGCAATCCTTCGTTTCTTGAGGGATGCACAAAAACGTCCATCTTTTTCAGGAGATCGTTTTTTTCTTCGCCAAATTTGCTTCCGAAAAGTATTGTTTTATTCTCAATTCCCAATGATTTTATCTTTTGTTGCAGCTTCGCTTTCTCGTCGCTGTCGCCCACAATCCACAATTCAGAATAAGGATCCGCTTTAGAAAATTCAGCAAAACTTTCCACAAGCAGATCCAGACCTTTTGTGTACATATCCAGCCGTCCAACAAATCCGAAAATAAGACTTTCCTTTTGGGAACTGAAAGAAAAGTCTTCTTTTACTCTTTCAAAACCGTATGGAATTAAAGTGCCTTTTTGGGTTGGAAAAATCGACTGTAAACCCTCCATTTCGCTTTCGCCAATGCAATGAATTTTTACAGCATTTTTGATGACCGCTTTTTCAAATAACTCGAAGTAAAGCTTTTTGGTAATCATGCTTTTCTGCATTGCGACCGCGTTGTACGCTCCGTGTGGCGTAATAATATAATTGAATTTGTGTTTCCGCAAAAATCTGCTTAAAGACGAAAATACAGGAATCCATCCGCCGTGAAGATGAAAAACCGTAGATCCGCTGCTGTTTATAATTTCTTTCTGAAGATCTTCAGGAATGGAAAAAGGATTTTTTTTCCGTTTAAAAATCTTCGTTTTAAAGTTTCTTTCGGGGTAATTGATCTCCGTGTTTTCAGAGATTCCCCAGACTTCTACATCCTGCCTGTTTTCGGCCTGTTTGGTCGCGATGTTGTACACGACTTTATTCACGCCGTTCATTTTTTCAGGATTTGCTTTTCCCAATATCAAATGTACTATGCCCATACCGAAATCTGTTTTCTGTTAAGTAAAATTTTCCAGTACACGATCATTAGAATCTGGTTGATGACAAGACCAGCAACTGCGCCGTAAAGTGCTCCGTATTTCAGTAAAAAATGAAAACTGAGTAATGAAAACACAAACGAAATGCAGTATCCTGTAAAAAAAGCTTTATTCTGTTCTAAAACTCTGATGGAAAGTCGGGTAGGATAGCTGTACAAAATCACGATGTATAAAACTGAAACCAGTTTAATTACAAAACCATACTGTTGATATTGTTCTCCGCCCAATAACGTAATTAAAGGTTCTGAAAAAATGAAGAAGCCTATGATCAGAATTCCTAAAGCCATCATTCCTTTCGACATACTGAAAAGCAGGGATTTTTTTTCTTCTTTTTTATCCTGATAATGAAGCTGGGCTGTTTTCGGAAGGTAATAATTTTCAACGGTCTGAAGAATGACATTAATAACCCCGAAAAACGACTGAACCAGCCTTAACGCTCCCAAAGCATTAACTCCTAAATAGATTCCCGCAACGAGCGTGAAAAAATTACTGGAAAACCACTGAACCACCGAAGCGCTCAAAAGCCACTTTCCTTCTGTAACATGATAATGAAAAAGGGAAGCATTTTTCAAACTGAATTCTGCATTTTTCACACAATACCAAACTCCGGGAAGTGAAGCAATGGCGTTTACGATAGCAATGATCAGAAGACTTTTTCCTAAATCAAGACTGTTTTCAAACCAGATTAAAGGAAAAACAAGAAGGAAGATGCTGTCGATAAAAAGCACCAATTGTATGCGGTCTATCGTAAGCAGAACCTTTCTCAGGAAATCCTGAAAAACATATGCCGCTGCAAAAGCGATGATCGCCAATAGATTATCTTTAAAAAACGCCAGTGCAGAAACGGGCAGAAATTTAGCCATCAACAGTAAGGCAGAGAAAATCATTATTAAAACTACTGAAGCCTGAAAAACAAAGCCCAGCGATTTTTTAGTGAATTCTTTGGCTGCCAGAATCTGGAAAGGCTGTACCACAATGGCGTTGCAGATGCCTACCAAAAGATACGTCACCAAAAGCACAGACGAGAACAGGCCAAAATCTGAAATGTTTAGTTTTCGGGCAAGCAAAAACGTCAGAAGAAAATTTGTTCCGCTGAAAATCAGCTGGTCTGCGAAAACCAGAGATGTGGGTCTGCGAAATATTTCTGTAAGCTTTTTCACGATCTTTTTCTGTTTATAAAACTTTTAATGGAGGTCATTAAACTCGGGTTATAGCCTTCTTTATTCAGCACAAACCATAGATTGGTCAGTTTGTATTCATCCTTCAGAAGTTCTACGTTCATAATGGTTTTTTCGGCTGTTTTCCGGCTGTCTAAAACAAACAGATTTTCATCTGCCATTTTCAGGAATAATAGAGGAAGTTTGCCTTGTTTTATCGACTGATTGTTGATGATGCAGAGATCATTTCCTGTCATTTTTTCACGGATCAGATTTTCAATATCCGTGGAAGTTAATCTTAAGTTTTTTTCTTCTGAAAAATCGATATAATCGATGTTTTCAATATTTTCTAAATTTCCTGCCACATCAATAACCAATACTTTTCTGGATTGTGCCTGCAAAGCTTTTATGATGTTTTTAGAATGAAACATATGCTGTTTCGATTTATCATAAGACGTGATGCAGATGAGGTTTTTATCTTTAATGATTTCTTTAAGCTCCATTTCCAGCACGTTCTCGAGAAAGTGATGCATTATGTTTTCCCTGTTTTTAATATAAGGCGTTGTAAATGCAACGGGAATTGTGCTGTTTTTTTCGATGGTATATACATCATTCACTTTGGCTTTAGCAAAATGTACGGCGTAGATGAGTGCAATAGAACCGATCATGCTCATAATTGCTGCAACAATAATGATGATGGATCGCATCGGCGAAACCGGCTGTTTCGGAAGTTCTCCTCTTGTAATAATTTTATGAAAAGAAATTTTTGCCGCTTTGGCAATTTCTGCGTCTATTCTTTTTTCGTTCAGGAAGTTATAATTCTTTTCGTAAAGATTGAACTCACGATTCATGATGTTCAGCAGTTTTTCTTTCTCGGGAAGCCCGATAAAAGCCTGTTCTGCAACCTGAATATCGCGGTCGATGTCATTATATTTGATCTGCAGGTTTTTCTGGGTGTTTTTAATGCTTTCGGTTTGGTAATCGGTAAGATCTTTAATTTTAGCATCAATAATTTTTACTTTCTCATGTTCCGGAGTGTAGGTTAAGAGCAGTTCTTTTTTTTCTGCTTGAAGCAGTTTCATATTCTTTACCATTTCGGTTGAAAGGAGATCGTTGAATGCTTCAAAATTGGGCGCAAGTTCAAGATAGTTGTCTTTACCTTCAGAAATATAATTATTGAGATTTTTAATGGCATCCAGATTCATTTTCAGATTGCTTTTCTGAATTTTAAGCTGGGAAATTTTTCTCAGATCTGTTTCTGTTTCCTGCGGAATATTGATGATGTTTTCTTTGTTTCGGTAATTTTCTATACGGTTTTCTGCACCGGAAAGCTTATTGTTTGCCTGTCCGATTTCATTTTTCAGAAAGTCAACCGTTGTATTGGCAGCGCGGTATTTATTTTCAATATAATCCTGAATATAAGTCTCAGCAAGGGTATTTACGAGAAGACTTGCTTTTTCAGGAACATTGCTTTTGTAATTGATTCTGATAACGGGAACATCTTTGTCCACGGAAACAATATCCAGATTTTTATTTACTTTATCCAGAAGCTTTTCTCTGCTCAGGAATTCAACTTCATACTGATCGACAATTTTTGCACCGGGTTTGGACTGAAGGTAGCTGTCGTTTTTGGTGATCAGGATTTTTCCTCCTTTAATGGCTGTAGGAACTCCGAAAGTCCCTTTTATTTCTTTGGCAGAATCTGAATTTATTGTAAAATTCTGATTTGAATTTACATTAATAATAAATTTTTTATCGTAATTTTTTTCATCGTTTAGAATGCTTTCTACTTTTATCGGAGAATCGTTGAACAATTCTACGGAGCGTACTTTTCCTTTTCTGTAAATTTCGGTGGAAAAGGGGAGTTTTTCCAGTGTTTTTTCAATTAAAGATGTAGATTTCAGAACTTCTATTTCTGTGCTTATTTTGTTGGGCGTGGCAAAAACATCAAAATCTTTGAAGAGATTCGCGCTCGGAACGCCTTCCTGTGTATCCGCAAGCTTCAGTTTTGCGGTGCTTTCGTACATCGGCGTTACATAGTTGAGGTATTTTTTTGCTGCCAAAACCGCAATAATCATGGCAAGAACGACGATAGGAAATCCTCGTAACAGCGGTTTCAGAAATCTTACATTCTCGTTGTTCATGGTCATCAAATTTTATAATAATCCTATCAGAATCGCGGCTGCGGAAGTAACGGTTGCAAAAGGAATAATGGTGGAAATTCTCTTATCAAAATCTTTGCTTTTCTTGGAAGGAACAATGATGTAATCTCCCGGATGAAGAAGGATATTCTGGTTCGGGACATCTTTCATTTTGGTAAGATCGATATTGGTAACGCGAACGTTTTCGCCTTCCTGTCTCAGAATTTTAATGGATTTTAAATTGGCATACATTTCAAATCCTCCTGCTTTGGAAACCAGCTCCAGTAAAGTATTCTGGTCTTTATCCACCTGAATTACCGCAGGATTTCTCACTTCGCCCATCACTGCAATTTCTTTATTCAGCACTTTTACATCCACGATAGGATTTACCAGCCATTTTTTAAGCTTTGTTTTTATTTCTTCTTTCAGCTCGGGAAGAGTTTTTCCCACAACGGGAGTCGTTCCCAATTTTGGAATTTCTATATTTCCGTTGATGTCTACCAGAAGCCATTTTCCGTATACTTCATTGGAGTTGTAAATTCCGTACACAGAACCCACACTCAGATCATCCTGTCCCCAAACGGAAAGCGTAATTTTGTCGTCTTTACGGATTCTGTATTCGTAGTTGGGATCATAGCTGAAATCCTGCATATTTCGGCTTGCCTGTTCCTCTTCAAGTACGTTGTAGGTTTTACAGGATACCAGAAGCATCAGGAAAAAGAATGAGAGTATGAGTTTTTTTAACATAAGATTTAAAATAAAACGGAAAAGAATTTTCTAAAACCTTTTCGTTGGTTCTGAGACATTTCTTCTTTAATTTTTACTATTTTTTCTATGGTATCCGTCATTCTTTCGCAAACATTGGCATCTTTTACAATATAGTCGAAAGCTCCGTATTTCAGGGCATTTACCGCAGTATCTATATTTTCCTGTGCAGATACCATGATAACGTAAATGTTCGGATCGTATCTTTTTATCTTTTTTAAAACCTCGAAACCGTTAAGATCTTCCATATTGTGATCGAGGAAAATGATATCGGGTTTCTGGTGTAGTTCATCCAGACATTCTTCTCCGCTGCTGAATGAGATAATATTTTCATAATGATTGTTTTTCAGATACTGTTCATACACGGTGGCGCAAAATCTGTCGTCATCTACAATAAAAAACTTTAAATTTTTGTTATTTGTTTCCATCTTTTTTATTTGAATAGAATAACGCGATTACTGTGCCTTTATTTAATTATTTGAAAATCAATATATTAATTATTTTTTAAATTCCAAAATATGGAAAATCTCTTTATTTTGGAATGTTTTTATTTAATTTCCCTTTCCAGTTGGTTTATAGCGGTGAAGAGTGTTTCTTTTACTTCCAGAAACATAGTGTACAGTTCCGGAAAATCGGTCTGCTGCTCTTTGGATTTTACTTCCAGATCCTTTACGGTTTCTTTGATGGAGTAGATTCCCACACCTTCAATACTTGGTTTTATTCTGTGAATGAGGCGTGCTATTTCGGCATAATTTTTCTCTTCAAAAGCTTTTTCCACCATCGGAATGGTTTCCTGGGTCTGCGTGATGAATATGGAAAGCATTTTTTGAATAAAATCATCATTTCCACGGCTTAATGCCTGAATGTTTCTGAGGTCATAAAGAATTTTTTCTTCTTCTGAGTTGTTGATTTCCAGGTTACTTTGCATTTTAATGTTTTTATAAATAATTTTCAGCAGTTCGTCCTCGTCAAAAGGTTTGGTGATGTAGCTGTTCATTCCTGCAGCAATGCAGTTGTCTATTTCTGTTTTGAATGCATTGGCGGTAAGCGCAATGATAGGAGTGCCGAGTCTGAATTCCTGTCTTAAAATTTTAGTTGCTTCTATTCCGTCCAGTTCAGGCATCTGAATATCCATTAAAATAATATCAAACTGCTGTTTTGAAAGAATGTCTACTGCCATTTTGCCGTTGTCTGCCTTTGTGACTTCGCACCCGAAATGGGTAAGAGAATTTTCTGCAACCAACTGATTGAGCTCATTGTCTTCCACAAGTAAAACACGAGTTCCTTCGATGGAAATGTGCTCTTTAACTTCAATATTTTTGGATTCTGATTTTTCTATGCTTTTGCTCATATCCAGAAAGATACTGATCTCTGTTCCTACATTTTTTTTGCTTTTAATCTTTATTTCACCTTTCATGAGGTGGATCAGTTCGCGTGTAATTGCCATACCAAGACCTGTTCCGCCATATTTCCTTGAAATAGAGCTATCTTCCTGATTGAATTTTTTGAAGATATGCTTTACATATTCTTCGCTCATCCCGATTCCTGTATCGGTAATGCAGATTTCAAGTTTCTGATGATTGGAAAAATCTTTTATGACTTTACATTCTAAACATATTTCGCCAACGTTCGTAAATTTAAGAGAGTTTCCGATGATGTTGTACAAGATCTGTTTTATCTTGAGCGCATCGGCCTTAAATGCAGAGAAAAGATCATCTGAAAATCTGGCTTTCAACAGTATTTTTTTCTGCCTTGCTTTTGGCTGAAGAATACTGATGATGTCGCTGATGCATTCTTTAAGGGAGAAAACAGTGTTATCCAAAGACATTTCGCCGGATTCTATTTTGGAAATATCCAGAATATTATTGATGATTGATAAAAGATGCTGCGCCGCGTTAAAACTATTCTCCACAAACTGATTTTGTGTTGTTGTAAGATCCAGTCTTTTAAGTTCTCTGAGGAAACCTATGATCGCATTCAGCGGTGTTCGTATCTCATGACTCATATTGGCTAAAAAGACTTCTTTTGCTTTAGAGGCTTCAATAGCTTTGGATTTTTCCTGTTTAAGGTCTTCCTCCAGTCTTTTTTGGTCTGTAATATCGAGATGAATTCCTATGGAACCTAAAAGATTTCCGTGATCGTCATAGTTGGGCGCACCGCTGATTGCCCACCATCTCAGTTCGCCTCTTTTATTTTTTATCGGGAGCTGATAAACGCTGGAAATTCCTTTTTCTCTCAGTTTGATCTGTTCCTGGATAAATTCCTGATTGGCTTCTCCCTGTACGAAAAGCTGTGAAGGATTTTTACCAATGATTTCGTCCAGTTCAAAACCTGAAACGTTGCAGAAACTCTGATTGGCGTACCGTACAATCTCGTCATTATCTACCTCAATAAGTCCGAGATTCATATTCGCGATAATGTTACGGTATTTTTCTTCCTGCCGTTTTATATTGTCCTGCGCTCTTTTTCTTTCTTTAAGCTGTTCGGCGAGGTATAAGGAAAGTTCTTTAAGGTCTTTATTTTTTTTGGTATCAAAAGCAGAATCTAATAAACTTAATGATTCATAAAGGCTCGAAATAGATTCCTGCTTGAGTTCATTTTCTTTTTTCAGATCGTTAAACAACTCTTTGTATTCTTTTTCGCTCTGCCTGAAAGCATGATCGGTAAGTTCTTTATCTCTTTCAAAAGATTTGTAGGAATCGTTAACTGCGTTAATGAAATTATTAAATTGCGGATGTTTTTTACAATCTTCCGTAAGATATTTTTTGATCTGTCTGTTAAGGATGTTATGCAGTTCGGTTTCCATAGTTATTCGGTTTCATTTACAGTGGTAATGGTAATGGTTTGGTTATGCAGTGCGCAATCTCCAAAAGATTTGGCGGGCGAAATTTCTCCGTAGGAATAAAAACCGTTGATAAGTGCTTTTTTGCCAAAAATATCTCTTACGATTTCTACTTCTTCGGCAACTCTTTCTCCTAGAACCATTTTTCTTCCTACACAGCTCACAATAATTCCCAGTTTAGGATCGGGGCTCATTTCAAGGCAGGCATTTGCTGCATCATTTGCCGCATCTATAAGGCGGTCCAGGTTAGCTTTCATAAATCTTACATGGCTTCCTTCCGGCAGATCTCCCGCAAAGATCATCATGTTGTTTTTTTCATTAATTGAGAGAATGGTTCTTACTACGGGAGCAGAATCTTCATCAATTTTTAAGGATAGCGGAAAGAGCAGGGCAGAACTGGGAAGTTCTTCTGCGTATTTTCCCAGATAACTTTTGTAAAGATCTAAAGCATTTTTATTGTCTATTTCTACGAGAATATTATTCTGGGATTTGGTAACGGTTCTTTCCAGTCCGAAACTTTCCCATCCTCCGAATGAGGCATGAGCGAGTTCCAGTTTTTCACCATAAAAACCGATGGCAACGATTTTATTGCAGACAGGCGTTTCGTTAAGCCCTACAACTGTTTTCTCAAAACGATCTCCGTCTCCTGCCAATCCGCCGGAAATTAAAACTCCTTCGGGACGTCCTTCATTGAGTCCTTTTACCAGTTGACTTCCATTTACTTTACTTCCGTCCGAAAGTACAAATACCCACCTGAGATTTTCGTGACAAAGATTTTTAAAAAGTGCTTTTCCAGCTTCATAGCTGTTCTGAAAATCATTAATATCAATCTGCTGCGTTTTTATATAGGAAGAAGAGAATTCAATGGCGGTAACTGTTACGGTTTCATCAAAAACTTCATTGCAGAAAATTTCTCCTGATGATGAAGACAGGGCAATTTCCGCGTTGGGGAATTTTGTTTTAATTACCTCAAAAAAATCAGAGTTTTCAAGGATATTCCGGCTGCCATATCCTAAAACAAGCTGAGCTTTATTATAGTCCAGATTTTCATTGTTTCTTTCAGATTTCCATATCCCGTCAGCAAAAAGTAGTTTAGCGACTTTCATGTATTATTTAGTTTTTTTAAGGTCTGTACTGTTGATAAGATTATAGACGGTAGATTTTCCGATGTCTAATATTTTAGCTGTTTTAATGACGTCATTATTGTTCTCTTTCAGGAAGTGAAGGATAATATCTGTCGTGTATTGTTTAAGCGTTTTTTGCTCAGAAAGAAAATTTTCAGATTCTTTTTCAAGGCTGTAAAAGCTAATGTCATCCGCAGTTATTTCGTTGCTTTCTGCCATTACGCAGGCAAGATCGATAACGGATTTCAGCTCTCGTATATTTCCCGGAAAGCTGTATTTCATGAGTTTTTTTCGCGCATCGGAAGCCAAAACCAGAGGTTTTATTTTGTTTTCTTTGGCAAAAAGATCTATAAAATGTTTGGCAAGAATTAAAGTGTCCTGATCTCTTTCTCTGAGCGGAGGTAATTCTATAGGAAGACCGATAACCCTGTAATAGAGATCTTCTCTGAAGTTTCCTTTTTTTACTTCATTTGCCAGATTTTTGTGGGTCGCAATAATGAGTCTTACGTCCAGCTTTATTTTCTGGGTTCCGCCGACTCTTGTAATTTCTCTTTCCTGCAGCGCGCGGAGAAGCTTGCTTTGAAGGTTGAGATCCAGTTCTGCGATCTCATCCAGAAAAATAGTTCCTCCGTTTGCCTGTTCAAATTTCCCGACCGATTTATCTGTTGCTCCTGTAAATGCTCCTTTTTCATGACCAAAAAATTCACTTTCCACCAGATCTTTAGGGATTGCTGCCATGTTTACGGCAATAAAAGGCTTATTTTTTCTGGAAGAATGATAATGTATTGCTCTTGCAACTACTTCTTTCCCAGTTCCTGTTTCGCCGGTTACAGAGACGTTGATGTTGGATTTCAGAGCTTTATTGATTTTTGAGAATATGCTTTTGATGGAATCGCTCTGTCCGATGATTGTTTTCTCAAAACTGTATTTTTTTTCGAGTTCATCTTTCAGTTCTTCAACTTCCTGTTTTAGCGAGATGTTTTCTCTCAGACGGATAATGGAGTTCCACAGAAGTTCTTTGGTGTGTTCGTTTTTTACGATGTAATCTTTTGCGCCCTGCTTCAGAAAATCAATGGCAACGGAAATGTTTTCCTGACCGCTGATTACAATGATCGGCAGATCCGGATAGAGTGTTTTGATCTGTTTAAAAAGATCGTCTCCCTGAATGTCGGGCAAGCCGAAATCGATACAAATGATATCAGGATTCCGGTAAAGTTCAGAAAGGCATTGCTTGCCAGAACTGTAAAGAAAAACTTCATAATCAGGATTAAGCTGAAGATGATATTTAAGCATTTCTCCGATGAAGGGATCATCATCCACAAGGAAAATTCTGACCATTATAATATCTGTTAAAAATTCTGATTAAAAGTAAAATTTTTTCTTTACATAATGAAATATTTTAATTGATATATAATTTATAATGCTTTATTGATGGGTTTTTTTTGATTGTTTTGTGCTGGTTTGTTTGGGGTTATGTATTTTATGGGATAGTATTTAATAGATTATGAATGCTTGATAAATTTTAAATTTCTGATTAATAACAAGGATTGAATATTATTTATGCATTGTCTTTGTGGCTTGTTTATTGTGAAAAGTGATCATTTATAAAAAAAACCTGCTGTAAAAGCAGGTTTCTTTATTTTAAAACTGAAAATTTAATGTCCGGCTTTTGTGTCTTCCTCCTGCTTTACGTGACTCAAATACTTCGTACAATAAGCTCCGAAGATCAGGATGACAATATAACAGAATACAGGAATGATGAAAGAATGCTGAACCCCGAAAATATCGGCTAAATATCCCTGAAAAACAGGAACAATAGCGCCTCCCAGAATTGCCATAACCACCAGAGAAGAACCCTGACTTGTGTATTTTCCCAATCCTGAAATAGCGAGAGTGTAGATATTTGAGAACATGATTGAGTTAAAGATTCCTATTCCCAGAATGCTGTACATTGCAAGTTCGCCATGATTAAACATTGCAGAAATCAATAACAGGACATTAACTCCCGCAAATATAGATAAGGTTCTTGCCGGAGCCGATTTTCCGATAAAAAACGCGATAAAATTTAAGGCAATAAAAACTAAAAAGAAGCTGATCTGAGAAAAACTAAGATCTACAATGCTGAAAATAACCAAAAATACAGCGATAGCCGCTCCCAACATATATAAAGCTTTTTTTGCCTGACTGATTGACTTATTCAGGGAAATTGCGCCTAAAAATCTTCCGATCATCGCGCCTCCCCAATATAGGGAAAGATAATTTTTGCTTACCACTTCAGAAAGATTCATCACCTGTGGCTGCTCCAGAAAACTAATGATGAAACTTCCCACTGCAACTTCGCCTCCTACGTAACAGAACATGGTAAGAACTCCAAATTTCAGATGGTTGTGCTGCAAAGCTCCGAATCCTTTTACAATTTCTTCTCCTTTTACCTGAAAGTCCGGAAGTTTAACTCTTGAAATAAGCAAAGCTACCAAAAGCAGAATTGCTGCAAAAATGAGATAAGGAATTTTAGTTGCAGCTGCACTGAAAGATCCGTCCGGAGCGGAAAACAATTCAAAAATTAAATGTCCGCCTAAAACCGGAGCGATTGTTGTCCCGAAGGCATTGAACGCCTGCGTCATGTTCAGACGGCTGGATGCGGATTCTTCTGGACCCAAAAGCGAAACGTAAGCATTTGCCGTAATCTGTAAAACGGTAAATCCTAACCCTAAAATAAATAAGGCTCCCAAAAATAATCCGTAGGAAGAAAAACTTGCAGCAGGGTAGAAAAGTACACATCCTAAAGCGGCAAGAAAAATCCCGAAAATGATTCCTTTTTTGTAACCCACTTTGTCAATAGGATCTCCTTTTGTGGTGGAGATAAGAAAATAAATCAGTGAACCGATGAAGTAAGCTCCGAAAAAGCAGAACTGTACGAGCATGGATTCAAAGAAAGTAAGCTTAAAAAGCTGTTTCAGATAAGGGATCAGAATGTCGTTCATACAGGTGATGAATCCCCACATAAAAAACAATAGTGTAATGGTAATCAACGGAACAGTGTAGTTTCTGTTGCTTGTTTTAGCATTATTTATCATAAATTCATATATATTAAAGTTTAAAGATAGCAGGTTTATTCAATAAATTATCATTTCGAGACAATAAATTTAACCGTTTAAGCAAAGAATTTTTAATATGATGATTATTTATGACCATCAAAGATTGAATAGTATTTATTGTGAATATAATCACTGTATTGGTGTATTTTTATTTAAATTTTAAAAATTTAACTTTATTGAAGAAAATTGGCAAAGAAATTGTGTATCTCTATTTGAAACTCTTAAAAGACAAAGCTATGATATCTTACTACGATTTTAAAAATTTGCCAAATCAGGCACAGTGCAGTTTCGTGATGAATGAAGGACGTATCATGAGCGAAAGAACTATGGATACAGTAAAATATGTACTTTATGAAGTTTCTTATTTTACTGTTGAGGTTATATACAATACCATTAACAACAAAACAGAAGTCATTAATGTTTTTCAGAACAAAGGAGCTTATGCTATGTAAACATATTTAAAGAGACATATTATTTATTAATGAACAGATCTGTAAAGGTCTGTTTTTTTATTGTTTTTATCTGAAAGTTCCGAAAATAGAAACACAAAAAATCCTCAGAGAGAATCTGAGGATAAAAACTAATAACCATGAAAACTCAAATTAAACATGAGTAATTATTAGTATTAAAAAATTGTGCCAAGAAAGTAGTAAAAAGCCAGTATTTAAGATTAATTAAGAATATTAACGAAAATTTATAGTATAGAAATTTTAAATCATCCTGCATCTAATTTTTTATCTCGGAATTAGATAAATACAGAAAAATTTAAATGATATTTATACTCGCTATGGCATAATAATAGGTTGATTAGTGGTAATTAACCAACACCATCACAAAATGAATTCTAATAATGAACAAAAAAGTATCAGAGGAAAAACCGTAGTAATTACCGGAGGAAGCAGTGGAGTAGGAAGAGCTACTGCGGAAGCATTTGCTTTGGAGGGATGTAATATTGTAGTTGCGGCAAGAGGCAAAGAAGCTTTGGACGAAACGGTAGCTTTATGCAGGGATTTGGGTGTTTCCGCCATGGCTGTTCCTACAGATGTTTCTATTGCGGGTGACGTTCAGAATTTAGCTAATAAAGCATTGCAGTTTAACGGCAGAATAGATATTTGGGTAAATAATGCAGGAGTAATGTCCAGTGGGAAATTTGAAGAAATTCCGATGGATGTAAATGAACAGGTGATTAAAACCAATCTTTTCGGATATATGCATGGAGCTTACAGTGTTTTGCCGGTCTTTAAAAAACAGAATGAAGGAATTTTAATCAATAACGTTTCTATAGGCGGATTTATGCCGGCTCCTTACAGTGCGGTTTACTCTTCCACAAAATTCGGAATCAGGGGAATGATGGAGTGTCTTCATGGAGAAATTTCAGATTTTCCGCAGATCCATATCTGTAATCTTTATCCACAGATTCAGCGTTCTACAGGAAATATGCACTCTGCAAAATATTCAGGGCTGGATTTTAAAGTTCCTCCTTTTGCTGCAGACCCGCGAGATACAGCTGCTAAAATGGTGGAATTGGCAAAACATCCAAAAAAAGATTTATTTCCGGATTTTACTTCAGCATTCCTGAAAAACGTTTACGGGTTATTTCCAAAACCTGTTATTAATACCGCTTCAGCAGTCATGAGACTGATGATGAAAGTGAAAAATGCCCCATCCGATTCCGGAAATATTCTAGAGCCTTCCTCAGAGCCTCACCGAATTTATGGCGAGACGATGCTTCCTGTTCCATCAAGAAAAACAAAAATTGCAGTTTTAGCAGGTTTGGGATTAGGTCTGGCTTATATGTTCCTAAAATTGAAATCCAATTCTTCAGAAAACAGTTAAATAAAAAATCCTTCAAATTGAATTTGAAGGATTTTTTTGCGGAGAGTGAGGGATTCGAACCCCCGGACCTGTTACAGTCAACAGTTTTCAAGACTGCCGCAATCGACCACTCTGCCAACTCTCCAGAAACTCCGATTATATCGTTGTTTTCAGTGGTGCAAATATAGAACTATTTTTATTTTCTGCAAAATAATTTTTAAGGTTTTTGGTGTAAAATTCAAAAACGGCTTTGTATCAGGAAGATAATTTTAAAAAAAATTAAGGCAGCCATTTCTCCGTGATTTAAAAAAGAAAAGCTGCCTTAATAAACTAATTGTACGTAAAATTTTAATTCCGATATAAATACGGGAATGTATAGAATCTCTTATCTCAAAGCGATTGTTCTGTTGAAGGTATTGCCGTTTTCCTCAATACTGATGATATAGTGATCGGCGGTATTAGGATCAAGATCAAAAGTCATATCCAATTCACCATTTTCTGCTTCTTTTGTAGAAGAATAATAAGTAGTCCCAGCATAATCTGCCACGGAAACTCTTACCTTGTTCTTCAGATTTCCAATATGAAGTTTAACAATATGATCTGATACGCTGAATTCCGGTTTGGTGATGACGGCAAAAGGAATTTTTTCAATTTCAGCCTTGTTATCATCGCTAATCTTTATCTTATATTTTTCAATCTTTTGCTCAGATTCTGCAATAAGGTAATAAGTTCCCTCTGTTAAATCCTCCAGATTATAAGTCTTTATCACTGAATCTTCATTTTCAAGCCTTTCGGAATAAAGTTCGCCATAAGAATCATTGTAAATAACCAACGAAATATTTTTTGCGTTGTTCACTTCAAAACGTATCGTTTTAGAAGTAGACGATGCGAAAGAAAGAGAAAAATCTTTGTCTTTAGCCATTACATTTGCAGAAACAAATAAAAAAGCTGCTGTAAAAACGGATTGAAATACTTTTTTCATATTGATAAGATTTTTATTATCAGTTATTTATATTGCAAATTTAGCTGCTCTTTCAAGATTGTACTACCACATGATTTTCATATTTGTGTATTATTTTAACTTTAAATGTGTTTATTGATCTAATATTTGTTAATTTTGTATATGAATTTTATTATTGCTTATGAAACATTCGCATCCCGCCTTTGAAGCTGTAAAACCTAATATAGGAAGCAGTTTTACAAGTCTTAAATTTCTTCGCAACGAAAATATAAAGTCTCATGTATGGCATTATCACCCTGAAATTGAACTGATTTTCGTTTGTGGAGGTTCCGGAAAAAGACAGATCGGAAGTAATATTTCTTACTTTTCCGACGGAGATCTTGTGCTTATGGGAAGTAATCTGCCGCACTGCGGAATGACGAATGAAAATACCAATAACGATTACGAGATGGTAATTCAGTTCAAGCCTGATTTTTTGGGAGAAAATTTCTTTGAACTTCCTGAAATGCAGAAAATTTCTGCTCTGCTGGAAAAATCAAAAGCAGGAATTGTTTTTTCGGAAAACATCAAAAAACAGATAGGACAGAAAATTGTAGCAATGCACGAATCTTCATCTTTAGAAAAACTGGTGAAATTTCTGGAGATTCTGGATGCTTTGGCTTCAACATCAGATTACAGAATTCTGAATGCCGGAAAATATTACCTTCAGACTCAGGTGGAGGATAATGAAAGAATCAATCTTATTTTTAATTATGTGAAAGATCATTTTAGAGAACAGATCACTTTAGAGCAGGTTGCAGATCTTGCCAATATGCGAGTGCCTTCTTTTTGCCGCTACTTTAAAAAAATCACCAATAAAACCTTCACACAGTTTGTCAACGAGTACAGAATTACCCATTCCTTAAAGCTTCTTGCAGAACAACCCTTAAGCATTACGGAAGTCTGTTTTGAATCCGGCTTTAACAATTTCAGTTATTTCAATAAGACTTTCAAAGAATACATTCAGAAAAGTCCGTCACAATACAGAAAAGAATTTAATTTTTTAATTGAATGATGCTGAATCTCTATAAAAACAAAAGAAGTACTTAAGAACATAAGCCTTTAACTTACTGTCTTAAATACTTCTTTAAATATGAAGAGATTAAAATTATTTTAGCGGAATTTTCTGCCGGAATTTCCATACTGTTGAGAAGAACTTACACCGTGAAAATTATTGTAAGTATAATACAGATCCTTAAAATAAATCTCGTTATCCATTTCGCTTTTTTCTGCTGCAAAAGGATTTTTTGGCATACTGAAAACTTCTTTTTGAGCAGATAATGCTTTTTGAACAGGTTTTTTCACGCACTTACAATGTTGATGATCGTTTTTTTCATGATCATGAAGCTCAACAATCTCTATCGCAGTGTTTTCTAAATTTCTGAACTTTTCAAAAGTTTTCAGATCTAGCGTAAATGCAGGTTCTCCGTGATAAAAATAATGATCAATAATATCAGGATGGTTATTATATTTCTGTTCAAGCGGGGCAGCGGAAGTATAGCCTTTGCATTGTGTGCATCGGGCAACTTGTATTTGTATCGACATATCTATGATTTTAAGTGTGTGCGTAGTCTATATCACAAGTTGTGCCATCATCTTTATTTTTTTTAACAAAATAATCACTTTTAAGAATAATATTCAGAAAATAAGCGATTTAAAAAAGTGAAATATCTTGAATAAAATACATAAAAAAAATCCCCGACTTTCGGCGGGGATAAAAACTAATAACCATGAAAACTCAAATTAAACATGAGAAATTCGATGCAAATATAAGAACAATAAAACAAACCCACGCAATAAAACGTGGGTTAATTTTGAAAAATATATTTAAGTGAAAAAGTGTTACTATCTTGTATTCAAACACTGTGCCGTGAATAATTTTTATAAATTAAAATTTTAACTAAAAATGTGGTATGTGGTTAAAATTTTACTCTTAAATCGCTGAATTGAAGAAAGAAAAATTTTCAAAAATTTTTTGTAAAAAATTTTAGATCATAAAATTTTTTTCTGCTATTGTGGTATGTGTTTTGATAATAGGTAAAAAATTCCTGTTTTTCGAAATATTGTGAGTATTTTTGAAGCTGAAGTAAATATAATTAATTATTGATTTTAAGTTTATATGATCTTAATTGTTGATGACAACCAAAGTAATCTCTATTCACTCAAAAAACTACTCGAATCCAAAAGTTTTCAGGTAGACACTGCAGAGTCTGGTGAAGAAGCGCTGATGAAGGCATTAAAAAATGATTACGCACTGATTATTTTGGATGTTCAAATGCCGGATATGGATGGCTTTGAAGTGGCGGAAACTTTAGCAGGATACAGCAAAACAAAGGAAGTACCTATTATTTTCCTTTCGGCTGTAAATACCGAGAAAAGATTTATCACACGCGGCTACGCTTCGGGAGGTAAAGATTATGTAACAAAACCGGTGGATCCGGAAATTCTGATGCTGAAAGTGAAAACTTTCTACAACCTGCAGGAACAGAATATTGCAATGAAAAAAACGCAGCAAAGTCTGGAGCTCGAAGTAAAAGGAAGAAGAGAATCTCAGGTAACCATGAAGTCGCAGATCGACCATTTTCACCTAATGCTCGAATCTCTTCCGCAGATTGCTTTTACCCTTAATGAAGACGGAATTGTAGATTTTGTAAATGGCAAATGGTACGATTATTCGCACTCTGAGAAAAATTTTCCAGAAACCCATCCCGATGATGAAAATATTCAGGAAGAATTTCAGCGATGCAGGAAAAAAGGAAAATCTCTGGAACTTGAAATCAGGATAAAAAATATTGAATCCGGCAATTTCCGATACCATCTCTTACGTGTAACTCCCGTATACGAGGAAGATACAATTAAAAACTGGGTAGGAACATTTACAGATATAGACGATCAGAAAAAAGTAGAGAAAGAAAAGGATGAATTCCTGAGTATTGCAAGCCACGAACTCAAAACTCCTTTAACGAGTATTAAAGCTTACGTACAGTTACTGGAAAGAAAACTGAAGCTTGATAAAGAAAGCGCAGAAGCCGGCTTTCTGACCAAAGTACAGGATCAGATCGAAAAACTGAACACTTTAATTACAGATCTTCTTGACGTTTCCAAAATTGAAAACGGAAAACTGAAAATCACTAAAAAACCTGTAAATCTTGAAAACGTGATCAGCAACGCGATCGATACAATCGTACAGACACACGAAAGCAGAGTAAAAATTAAACGCGACGGAACTAAACCTGATATTCTTATTCCGCTGGACGCAATCCGTATTGAGCAGGTTCTCATTAACTTTTTAACCAATGCCATAAAATATTCACCTCAAAACAATCAGGTGATTGTAACCACTTTTGTAGACGAAGAAGAGCAGGAAGTAAGAGTAAGTGTTACAGACTTCGGAATAGGAATTCCGGATTTCAAGCAGGAAGCTGTTTTCAATAAATTTTACCGTGTGGAAGAATCTTCACTTCAGTTTCAGGGAATGGGGATCGGTCTCTTTATCTGTTCCGAAATCATAAAGCAGCACCACGGAAATATAGGCGTTTCCAGCAAAGTAGATGAGGGATCTACATTTTATTTCACTTTACCTTTAAATTAATTTTCCATGCCGAAAAAAATTATAAGAAATCTTCAGTTCGGGATAGGATTTTCCATCCTCATCCTGATTGCAAGTTCACTGGCTTCTTACTTCAGCATTCAGAACCAGATGAACCACCGTGAAAGCGTTGGAAAAAGCAGACGCGTTGTAACGGCGGTAAAAGATATTCTGGTTGCGGTTCTTGATGCGGAAACCGGAAACAGAGGATATCAGCTTACCGGTCAGGAAGTTTTTCTGGAACCTTTTAAAAGAAGCATTTCAGAATATTCAAAGACATTTGAATATGCAAGAAGCCTGGAGATTACAGATCCAAACCAGAAAAGACTTCTGGATCTTCTGGAAAAAAATGTAGAGACCAATCTTGCCAATATGAAACTCTTTGTGGAAAACCGCAGAAGAGGTATCGTAATGACGCAGGAACAGATGGAAGACAGTAAGCAGTATATGGATCGATGCAGACAGATTGTAAAAGATTTCTCCGAATACGAAGAAAATCAGCTTGCTGTAAAAACCAAAGATCTTAATAAATCTTCACGCACAACCGTTTTCTTCATTATATTTTCTTCCATTGCCGCCATCATCGTTACCGCATTTTTCTATGTAAAACTAAGAGCAGATCTTATCCGAAGAGACAAACTTGAAAAAATGCTGAAAGCAAAAGATGAGGAAATGTCCAGAAGAGTAATCGCAATCAAGCAGATTGCCAACAGAATTGCCAACGGAGATTATAACCAGAGAGTCGTAGATACGGCTGAAGATGATCTCGGCGACTTGGTAGATTCTTTAAATAACATGACGGAATCTTTGAAATTGTCTTTTGATACTATTAATAAAAGTGACTGGAGACAGAAAGGTCTTGCCATTCTTAATGAATCTCTCGTAGGAAACAAATCGGTAAAAGACGTTGCCAAAGCATCTCTTCATCAGCTTATTGAATATGGAAACTGCATCAACGGATCAATTTATCTGTATGATGAAGGTTTACTTAAACTGAACATCGCTTTCGGACTGGAAAACAACATGAAAAAAGTTTTCGAACCGGGAGAAGGAATGATAGGTCAGACTTTCATCAGCGAAAAAACTCAGGTGTACAATAATCTTCATGAAGATGATTTTGTGGTAACCTTTGCAAGCAGCACCATCCAGATTTACGGGATTATGCTGATCCCTATTTTTGCAGACGGTTTCATTATCGGAGTTCTGGAATTAGGTTCAACTACCAACTTTGAAAAAGACAGAGTCGATTATTTCGTAGAGTGCAGCAGAAATATAGGAATTGCTTTAAGCGCGGCAAAAGGCCGTGAAAAAGAACAGCAGTTGCTTGAAGAAACACAGGCACAGTCGGAAGAATTGCAGGTTCAGCATTCTGAGCTGGAAAATCTGAATACCGAACTGGAAGCTCAGACCCAGAAACTTCAGGCTTCAGAAGAAGAGCTGAAAGTTCAGCAGGAAGAACTGATGCAGGCAAATGCAGAGCTGGAAGAACGTTCAAGACTGTTGGAAGAAAAAAATCATTTGATTGCAGAGCGCAACACAGAAATCCAGAAAAAAGTGGAAGAACTGGCTTTAAGTACAAAATACAAGTCGGAATTCCTCGCAAATATGTCCCACGAATTGCGTACACCGCTGAATTCAATCCTTCTTCTTTCAAGACTGATGGCGGAAAATCCGGATGAAAATCTTAACGAAGATCAGATAGAATCAGCTAAAGTAATACAAAGCTCAGGAAGCAGTTTATTAACCCTAATTGATGAAATTCTGGATCTCGCTAAAATTGAATCCGGAAAAATGACTCTGGAATATCAGGATGTTGTTATCAATGATGTGGTAAAAGACTTAAAAGATCTTTTCAATCCTGTATTTCAGGAGAAAAATCTTCAGTTTAACATCAATATCGATGAATCTCTTGAGAAAAATATTGAAACCGACCGTTTAAGAGTAGATCAGGTTCTGAGAAACCTATTATCGAATGCGTTGAAATTTACCACAAAAGGAAGCATCGATTTAAACATTAAAAAAGATCCTAAAAAAGCAGATTTTATTATATTTTCCGTAAAAGATACCGGAATCGGGATTGCAGAAGACAAACAGAAAATTATTTTTGAAGCCTTTCAGCAGGCAGACGGTTCCACAAGAAGAAAATTCGGAGGAACAGGTCTCGGATTGTCTATCAGCCGTGAAATTGCAAGATTATTAGGCGGAGAGCTTACCCTGAAAAGTAAAGTAGACGAAGGAAGCGAATTCAGTTTAAGCATTCCTGTAAAGGCAATTACTGAAGCTCCTCAGGTTGAAAAAGATCAGAATCTCGTAGAAATCATCCGTGAAGATGTTGAAGAAATTCAGAATATTCTTGATGAAAAACAAACGGAAGAAAAAGAAAGGGTAAATACCCTTCAGATTCCTGAAAATGTAGACGACGACAGAAATACCATTCAGGAAGGCGATAAAACCATTCTCATTATTGAAGATGATACCAATTTTGCCAAAGCATTGCTGAAATATGCTCATTTGCAGAACTATAAAGCTGTGATTGAAGTAAGAGGAGACCGTGGTCTGTCTGCAGCATTGGAATATCGTCCGCAGGCAATTCTGCTGGATGTTCAGCTTCCTGTAAAAGACGGATGGCAGGTAATGGACGATTTAAAATCCAATCCCGAAACAAAACACATTCCGGTACACATGATGTCTGCGCTTCATGTAAAGAATGAAAGCCTCATGAAAGGGGCGATTGATTTCATTAGCAAACCTGTTGCACTCGATCAGATGACCGATGTTTTCAGAAAGATTGAAGAAGCCCTTAAAAAAGGTCCGCAGAAAGTATTAATTGTAGAAGAAAACGCAAAACACGCAAGTGCATTGTCTTATTTCCTCAGCAACTTCAATATTTCGTTGTCAGTAGAAAATAATGTAGAAGACAGTGTGAAAGCTTTAACGGCAAATCATGTAGACTGTGTCATTCTGGACATCGGAGCTTCAAGAGGAAACGAATACGAAATTATAGAATCCATAAAAAGTTATGAAGGACTGGAGAATCTTCCGATCATCATCTTTACCGAAAGAAATCTATCCAAATCCGAAGAACTGAAAATAAAGCAGTATGCAGACTCCATCGTTGTAAAAACAGCACACTCTTACCAGAGAATTTTGGATGAAGTGGGATTGTTCCTGCATCTGGTGGAAGAGAAAAATAATTCCATTGAAAATGTAAGAAGCAAAACAATGGGATCACTTACGGAAGTTTTAAGCGGTAAAAAAATACTCATTACCGATGATGATGTCCGAAATATTTTTTCCCTTACCAAAGCGCTTGAAAAATACAAAGTAGAAGTTGTTGTTGCAATGGACGGAAACCATGCGATACAGCAGATTAAAGAAAATCCTGATGTGGATGTGATCCTGATGGATATGATGATGCCTGAACTCGACGGTTATGAGGCGATCAAGGAAATCAGAAAAATGCCTAAGTTCAAGAGACTGCCGATTATTGCCATTACCGCAAAATCCATGATCGGAGAGCGTGAAAAGTGCATCACGGCAGGAGCGTCAGATTATATCTCCAAACCGGTGGATATCGATCAGTTACTATCCTTACTTCGTGTTTGGTTATATGAAAGTTAAACAGCTAAAATTCTGATGAATAAAAAAATTCTTATCGTGGACGATGATCCGCGCAATATATTTGCTTTAAAACTCACCCTGAAAGCCAGAGGATACCACATTGAAAGCAGTACAATGGCTCAGGAAGCCATTGAAGTTTTAAATAATGACAACCATTTTGATGTGGTTTTAATGGACATGATGATGCCGGAAATGGATGGGTATGAAGCCATAAAGATGATAAAAAATACACCTTCTATCAGCAATATTCCCGTAATTGCAGTTACCGCACAGGCTATGCCTGAAGACCGCCAGAAATGTCTGGATGCAGGAGCGGCAGATTATGTTTCCAAGCCGATAGATGTAGACCTTTTAATGAACGCTATAGAAAAATTATCGTAAATGCTGGAACCAAGTATTGTAAAAGATGAAGAAGTAGAATATCTTATTAAAGATGTCTACGATATGTACGGCTACGATTTCTCACAATACAGCCGCGCTTCCTTCAAGCGCAGGGTGAACCGTATATGCCTGATCGACAGATTTACAAGCTTTGCAGAGTTAAGATATACAATACTTAATGATCCGGAATACCTGAAAAGATTCATCGAAGAAATTACCGTGAATGTAACGGAAATGTTCCGCGATCCTCAGTTTTTTAAGGCATTACGGGAGAAAATTCTTCCGCAGTTGGGAACTTATCCGCTCATCAGAATCTGGGTAGCGGGATGTTCTACCGGAGAAGAAGCCTACTCAATGGCTATTTTGCTTAAAGAGGCAAATCTTTACCATAAATCTTTAATTTACGGCACAGATCTTAATCCTTCCGTTCTGGAAACAGCAAGAGCCGGGGTTTTTCCTTTACAGCAGATGAAGCTGTATTCCGAAAACTACATTTTATCGGGCGGTAAAAAAGATTTTTCAGATTATTATACAGCCAATTATGACAGTGTGAAATTTGATAAAAGCCTTCAGGAAAAACTGATCCTTTCTACCCATAATCTGGTTTCCGACAGTTCTTTCAACAGTTTTCAGCTCATTATATGCCGGAATGTTCTTATCTATTTCGATCGCGGTCTTCAGGAAAGAGTATTCCAACTTTTCGACAGCAGTCTGGAAAATTTAGGTTTTTTAGCTTTAGGTGCAAAAGAAACCCTTAGATTTTCTAAATTAGACAAAAATTATAATCAGGTGGATGATCAGAAGATATGGAAAAAAATAGATCACCAGTAAGTTGTTTTTATCATGAAGAAGAGTACAAATATCGAACTGATTGTTATCGGAGGTTCCGCAGGAAGCTTGCAGGTGATTCTGGAAATGATTAAAAAAATAAACGAAAAGCTGGATTTTGCCATTTTGCTGGTAGTTCACAGAAAAGCACATTCCAACAACATTCTGCAGACCTTACTGCAGCAGTTTTCGCCTGTGGAAGTTATTGAGATTGAAGACAAGACCGAAATTCAGAATAATAAAATTTACATTGCTCCGGCAGATTACCATTTATTATTCGAAAATAAAAATATCATGTCTCTGGACAGCTCGGAAAAGATGAACTATTCCCGTCCTTCCATAGATGTAACCTTTAAATCTGCGGCGGAGATTTATGGCGACCGGATGATTGGTGTACTGCTTTCCGGAGCCAATGCAGATGGGGTGGAAGGTTTGGCATACATCAAAAAAAACAACGGAAAAGTCTGGATTCAGGATCCAGAAACCGCAGAAGTAGATTATATGCCGAAACATGCAATGGAAGAAATTAATTTTGATCTGATTATAAAGCCCGGTAATCTCGCAGAGTACATCAATCAGTTATAAAAATATAACCCCTAACTAAAGTTAAATAGATATGAGCAAGAAGAAAATTTTGATTTTTGATGATGATAAAACTATTTTAGAAGTCATCACCATCATTTTTGAAGAAAATGGTTATCAGGTCGAAATTTCGGAAACTTCACATGACATTTTGGAGAAAGTAGAGCAGTTCCAGCCGGATGTTATTCTTATGGACAACTGGATCCCGAAAATCGGTGGAGTGGAAGCAACAAGGCTTCTGAAAAATCATCAGGAATTTAAAAACATTCCCGTGATTTATGTAACGGCAAACAACGATATCATTGCCTTGGCGAAAGAAGCTCAGGCGGATGATTATGTTGCCAAACCTTTTAATCTTGAAGATTTAGAAGATAAAGTTGCACAGTATCTGCAGTAATATTCGAAAAATTTAAAGTAATTTTCTCTCAAAAAATAAAACTCCCTGTACAAAGCTGTACAGGGAGTTTTATTTAAACAATTTCCTGCATTTCCCTAGAATCGGTTTCAGGATAAATTTCAACTGCTTTCTGCATCTGTTCTGTTGTACAGACTCCGATATTTATTTCTGTGATTACAGATGTCAAAACCATTTTTATATCGGGCTGCGAAAGAATTTTTTCCGAGAAAGCAGTGGCAATAATCGGTTTTTTGGAAACCAGATTTTCGGTAAATGTATATTCTCCTCTCAAATCAATTTCTGTATTGAATTGCTGCTTAATGACTAATCTTAAATACTTGTTTATTAAATCTTTATTGGCTAACAGGTTTTCCATCTTCAACGTGTTTGTAATACTATAATAATATTCATGCCATACTTTCATTTTAAATCTTAAAATTTTCTTAATCATCATTTAAAATATAAGAAATACCATAAAATAGTGCAACCGATTGAATCGTATTTATATCTGATAACTGATTCTGTATTTACGGCAAGTAATTTGTTGCACAAAATAAAATTTGCATAAGAAACACCAAACATTTGAAATATGAAAGTAAGAACCTATCATGTACTGGTTGCTGCTTCGCTGGTAGTGGCAAGCTGTTCGGAAACCATCGAAGAAAATGGAGGAAATAACGGTCCCTCGCTTCCTCCGGTAGAATCCAATGCAGCCAATACGAATTATCAGCCGGCTTTTGCAGGACAGACGAGAGCGAATGGTGCAAAAACTTCTACCCCTTACGTAAGTGAAGTCGTTACCTCATCACTAACTTCGCCGTGGGGAATTACATCTCTGCCGGACGGAAGACTTCTCGTAACCGAGAAAGCAGGAACCATGAGGATTATAAGCAGTAACGGAACCGTAAGCAATGCCATTACAGGACTGCCTTCCGTAAATTCCGGAGGACAGGGTGGTCTGCTTGGCGTTTGTGTAGATCCGCAGTTTACTTCCAACAGAATGGTATATTGGGTATTCTCTGAAAATGTTTCAGGCGGAAATATAACTTCTGTAGCAAAAGGAAGACTCTCCAATTCAGAGACAACAATAGAAAATCCGACCGTTATTTACAGGGCAAATCCTTCTGCCAATGTCGGAAATCTTCATTACGGAGGAAGAATTGTTTTTGATAACACAGGAAATCTGTTTGTGAGTACGGGAGAACGTTCTGATCTTTCCACAAGACCTCTTGCACAGTCGGTAACCGCAGCTTTAGGTAAGATCCTGAGAATTACAACCAGCGGTCAGCCCGCAGCCGGAAATCCTTCATTTTCACAATCCGGAGCTTTGCCGGAATTATACAGCATCGGGCACAGAAACCCTCAGGGAATTGCCATCCATCCTCTAACCGGAGAATTATGGCAGAGTGAGCACGGACCGAGAGGAGGGGATGAGATCAACAGGGTTTTAGGCGGCAAAAATTACGGCTGGCCTACCATCACTTACGGAATTGAATACAGCGGAGCCACCATTGGCGCAGGAATTCAGCAGCAGACAGGAATGGAACAGCCGGTTTATTACTGGGATCCTGTAATTTCGCCAAGCGGAATCACTTTTTATAAAGGAAACACCATTCCGGAGTGGCAAAACAATCTTTTCGTAGCTTCCCTAAGCGGAATGCACATCGCGAGACTGGTTCTGGAAAACAACAAAGTAATAGGCGAAGAAAGGCTTCTTTCATCCGAAAACCAGCGTTTCAGAGATATTACACAGGGAACAGATAGCAATTTATATGCAGTGACGGACGGAGGCAGACTCTATCGAATCCGTAAACAGTAATTTCAAAAGATTTTTTAAGAATCAACGCCGGAAAAAGATATTTCATCTTTTTCCGGCTTTTTTATTATAAAACTTGTCTAAACTTTTTTCCGGCAAAAGAAGCAAAAGATTTTAACTTTAAGTTTAATACTTAAATCGAAAAAAAGATAATATAAAAGACTAAAATTAACGTGAGTTCAATTCAAAATCAATACAAATTATCAGTAGGAATGGGCTTTAGCCCATTCAAATAGTTTTGCGAAATAAAATGGCTTTAGCCAAAACTTAAAGTGAAATAAAAATTTCAGAGATTTAAAACCGTCATTATCATTAGCTGAGTTTCACGCCGTTGCGCTCGAAAAATATTTACATAAAAATTTCAAAACAGCCTCAGCGAACTTAGCGTTTTCAAAAAAGAACGTTAAGTGTGATGATGAAAATTAACGTGAGTTCAATTCAAAATAAATACAAATTATCAATAGGAATGGACTTTAGCCAAAACTTAAAGTGAAATAAAAATTTCATAGATTTAAAAACCATGATTATCATTAGCTGAGTTTCACGCCCTTGCGCTCGGAAAAATATTCTCATAAATTTCAAAGCAACCTCAGCGAGCTTAGCGTTTTCAAAAAAGCACCATAACAATCTCTGCTCAACATCTATTAAACCTCAATGAACACGTCTTTTAATATTCCAATGAAGTTATCCATCGATCCCGATACGTTATTCAATCATCTGGATAGGTTACGGAAAGATTCGTAGACGTATTTTACTCTTCCGGAATGGTCTTTCACCTCTTCGTATCGATGTAAAACGTATCGCGAGATCTACATGACATATCACGAGGATTTCAAGACCTCAGCGGACGCATTAACAACCTCAACGGACATGTTGAATAAAGTATCCTAACCATTATTTAACGTCTTCGAAAGAGTAGAGAACGTATCCGAAACCATACACAACGTATCCCGATAGGTTCAGAACGTATAATTTGAGGTTTAGAACGTGAAAATTAGGATAAATTAAAGGTGTATGAAAAAAAAACGGACAATGAAAATTAATCCATCGTCCGTACTAAAATTTAACATTAAAATTATTTTCCGCCGCCGCCGTTTTTCTCAACATCGGTTTTGGTATTTTCTTTTACTTTCTGGTTTCCGAAACGTTTTACAAATGAAATAGATGCTCCGTACCAGTCCCATTTTGAAGCATTTTGGAAAGTTCCTCCCTGCACAAAAGTGGTGGCATCGTAATTCGGTCTCTGGAAAATATTCATGAGCTGAAGGCTGACTTCCATCTGGGTTTTCGGGAATATCTTCGTGGCAGAAATATTATGGAAGACATTCGCTTTGTTCGTTGTGGAATTTCCGTTGTTCTGGTTAGAAACTTCCACCCATGCGCTCAGGTTGATATTTTTATTAAACAGATTCGTGTACGTAAGGTTCGTAGAAGCACTCAGATAGCTGATGTAGTTATTCGCATTTTCCAAACCGTTTTTCCTGTTAAAATCGCTGTTGTCAATATAATACCATCCTAGACCAAGATTCACTGTAAATTTATTTTTGAAGAAAGTCTGATTCGTATTGGCAAAGACGTAATACTTATGCACTTTCCCGAAAAAGTTGGATGGTTGGGTAATGGTGATGTTTTGAGGATTTCCGTTGATGTCATTAATGGTTCCCGTTACATAATTGGTCCAGTAATCCTGATCGGTAAACATATATCTCGCAGAGATAAAGTATTTTTTATGAATGCCTAACTTCATATAAACCCTGTCGCTTGGGTTGGGTTCCAGATCGATGCTTCCACGGCTGTAGAATCCGTCGCTGTTCGGGATCATGAACGGATTGAATTCCGCATACCACGGTCTCCAGATATTTTTGTTATACGTTAAGCTTAAATCATAATTGTCTGAAAAAGAATATTTCAATAAAATATTGGGCAGCAGTTTTCCGTAAGAGTCTCTTCTCGAAGTTCCTGCATTATCCTGACGTATTTTATAATCGATGTATTCATAACGGAGTCCGATTCTGGTTTCCAGTTTTTTAAAGAATGTTTTGCTGTAGTTGGCGTACAGGGAACTGATGTTGTCTTCATAGTGGAAAATATCTCCGGAACTTAGTCCTGTAAGCATATTTCCGTATAAGCTGTTTGGGATCACATTATTATTGAAATCGATCTTTCCGCCGACTTCAAAATTTCCGCCTTCTTTTCCGATAGGCTGCGTGTAATCTACTTTCAGGTAATAATTTCTGTTTTCGGTATCTGTAAGAACTCCGATTTCCTGTTTTTCATCCGGTTTGGATTTGTACACCATATTTTTTACAAAATAATCGTCGCTCGACTGTCCGTAATAATTGGAACCTAAATTAATGTCAAGGATTTTATTCTTTTCCTTATCATACCATTTATAAAAAATATTGGAGCCGAAGTTTCTGTTAAGTCCCGTAGAATTTTGGTGCTGAAGATAAGAATTTTCGAAGAGTCCGTTAACATTTCTCAATCCGTCTGCGTCGGTATTGGAAGAAGAGTTACTTTGGTAGTATTCAAGAATTACACCTACTGTATTTTTATTATTCAGTTCAAATTCTGAAGTGGAAGAAAGGGAAGGACTTTTGTATCTTCCTATGGTTTTAGAATTTCTGTAAGTTTCAGAATTTTCAGCATCCACTTTATAAAGACTGGAATTGCTCTGCACGTTGGTATTGTCGCTGTAGCTTCCGATGAAGGTCTGTGTAAAGCTTTTACGGTGATAATTTAAATTCAGGTTGGTATACTGAGAGTTTTTGGTGTTCTGCCTGTTGTTTAAGGTAACACTTCCTTTAATTCCTTCATCATCACGCTTTTTCAATACAATATTGATGACAGAACCTGTTGCTTCATATCGCGAAGACGGACTTGTAATCACCTCAATTTTCATCAGGTTGTCTGCCGGAATGGTTTTCAGGTATTCTTTCAGTTCCTTTCCTGTAAAAACAGACTTCCTGTCGTTGATATAAACGGTTACGGTTTCTCCTTCAGCTTTTATGGCATCATTGTTATCAATACTTACCAGCGGAGTCATTCTCAAGACGTCCCAAGTCGTGTTTCCTGCGAGAATAGAGCTGTTGGAAACATTAAAAACGGTTCTGTCTACTTTGGATTCAATGGTTGGTTTTCTTACCGTTACGGTAACTCCTTCAATAGCCTTCTCCTTAGATTTTAGAGTATCCTTTTCAGTCTGTGCAAATGTAAATATGCCCGCTAAAAAGGCAATCGGTATCAAAATATTTTTCATGTAAAAAAACTATGTTTCCTACATAAGACACTTAAAAGGGAATATTTGTTACATCACATCGTATTAATTCTATAATAAATTTTTAAAGGCTGAAACGTCAGTTGTTTACAGGAAACAAAAAAGCTATCCGGAAAGTACAGATAGCTTTTATTTAATTTTTACTGAATAACAGTGGTTCTTGTTCTTACAGTATGTGCTGAAAAATAGCCCAAAGCACCATTGCTGATGTTGCTTGGCGGATTGGCGGGAGTAATTCCTCCGCCGGGACCGCTTCCTGAAAGCTGTAGAAGTGCAGAATAATAGGTATACACTTTATCATCAATACACTGCATTTCTACATGGATCACATCTCCTGCAACCACTTTAATATCATTCGCGTTGCTGTCATCGTTGGGAAGCAGAATAGGTCTCTGGTTCGGTAATCCGTTGTTCACATTATCGGAAAATTCGGAGAAGAATTTTTTCGGATTGCTGTTTACGGTATACACAAACAGATAACGATTTCCTAAAGTTGCCGGATCTGTGAAAAGCGGCAGAAGCGTATAGCTCGTCTGTCCTGCCACAAGGAAAGAATCCTGCTCCAGACCGTCAAAAGAAACAGCCTGCGGCATTGTACTTTGTGCGGTATACTGTTTTCCTTCTGCGTTAATGGTTAACGTGTAAATTCTTCCGGGCTGTCCCACAAAGGTGGACGTTTTGTAATTTCCGTTTCCTGCATACTGAAGTGTTTCCGTCTGTCCTGCATTGTCACTCAGGATCACCTGTGCATTCGTCACGGCAGGATATTGGTTCGCCTGTGTAAAGGCTACGGATTTGGTAATCTTCACAAAATAAGGTCCTGTCTGATCGGTAATGTTTCCTTCAATAACAATCTGTCCACTCTGATCTTCGAGATCCAGATCTATTTCTTTTTCGCAGGAAGTGACTAAAAATAAAGACAGTATGATTAAAAATATATTTTTCATGAATTAAAATTTGAAATTATACGTAATGTTTGGAACCCATCTGAACAGGGCAGTCTGCATTGCGCGCGTTGTTCCCGGCTTATCCGGATTGTCTTCAAAAGTGATGGTGTAAGCATTTTCTCTGCCGTAAATATTATAAATTCCGAAAGACCATGATCCTTTAAAGCGTTTGTTGTTTACAGGTTCGTACGTTGCATTAAAATCCAGCCTGTGATAAGCAGGCATTCTATCTGCATTTCTGCTGCTGTACTGGAAAACCGTCTGTCCGTTCAGTTCATACTTTCCGGTTGGGAACGTAACCGCATTTCCGGTGCTGTATACAAAAAGTCCCGAGAACGTCCATTTCGGATTAAGCTGATAAGTGGCAACAACTGAAAGATCGTGCGTTTTGTCCTGTCTCGCGTTGTACCATTCATTATTATTGATTCCGTCGATTTTTCTCTCCGTTTTAGATAAGGTATAGGAAATCCATCCGGTTAATCTTCCGCTTTTCTTTTTGGCGATAATTTCAAATCCGTAGGCTCTTCCTTTTCCGAACAGCAGTTCGCTTTCCACGTCTGCTGCAGTGTCGAAAGTAATCTGGGCTCCGTTTTTATAATCGATCTGGTTCTGAAGAGACTTATAATAGATTTCAGCATTGATTTCATAATTATTGTTGCTGAAATTTCTGCTGTAGCCTAAGCTTACCTGATCTGCAATTTCAGGTTTTACCGTAAAGCTGCTTCCAATCCACTGATCCGTAGGATTTCCGCTTCCGCTGTTGCTTAAAAGGTGTAAATTCTGAGTATTTCTGGAATAGCCTCCTTTAATACTGCTTACTTCGTTAATTCTGTAGTTTGCCGTAATTCTCGGTTCTACATTAACGTATGTTTTCCCGAATTTTCCTTTTTCAACAAATTCAGAATCTGTAAGAACTCCGTTTTCATAGGTGTTAAACACATCTCCTCCCAAAACGCTGAACAGGGAAAGTCTGGCTCCGTAGTTGATCGTCAGTTTTTCGGTAGCTTTAAAATCATCATTAATATAGAAAGCATTTTCCCAGGAATATCTCGGATTTCTTGGATAGCTGCTCACACTTGTTCCGGAAGCACTGCTTGGTGTAATCGTATGATAAATAGACTGCAAACCAAACTTCACCGAATGCTTATTCCCAGCAAACCATGAAAAATCCTGCTTCAGGTTCCAGTCTTCAATTTTGGAACTCAGTCCAAAGGTGTTGTTATTGCTGCTTAAGCTTACATTATAATTGTAGTTGCTGTAAATTAATGAAGTATTGGAGAATAATTTGCTGCTGATAATGCTGTTCCATCGCAGGGTAGCCGTCGTATTTCCCCAATCACTTGAAAAAGTGTCGCCCAATCCCAAAACATCACGCCCGAAATAACCGGATAAATACAAACGGTTGTTTTCATTGATCTGATAGTTGGCTTTTAAGTTCAGATCATAAAAATATAATTTGCTGTCTTTGAAATCGTCCGTTGCTTTTAGAAATACATCGGCATACGTTCTTCTTCCCGAAACAATAAAAGAAGATTTCTCTTTCTGAATGGGACCTTCCACGCTCAGTCGGCTGCTGATTAATCCCAATCCTCCGTTTACATTGTATTCTTTGTTATTTCCGTCTTTCATTTTTACATCCAGAACCGAAGAAAGCCTTCCTCCGTATTGGGCAGGACTGTTTCCCTTGATAATGCTTGCATCCTTCAGCGCATCGCTGTTAAACGTACTGAAAAATCCAAGCAAATGGGACGCGTTATAAACGGCTGCTTCATCCAGCAAAATAAGGTTTTGATCTGTCGCACCGCCTCTTACACTGAATCCGCTGTTTCCTTCGCCGTTGCTTTTGATTCCCGGAAGGAGCTGTATGGTTTTCAGAACATCTTTTTCTCCAAACAGAACCGGAAGTTTTTCAATATTTTTAATGCTTAAGGTTTCGGTTCCCATCTGTGCAGAAGTAAGGTTTTTATCTTTTTTTACCCCTGAAATTACCACCTCATCTATTTTTCCGGTTCTTTCTTCCGCTTCGTTTTCTCCAGAACTCATTTCGAGATCCTGCTTGATGTTATCTTCTACGGTAATACTTTTCGTAAAATCTTTAAAACCGGGATTAGAGATCATCAAAGTATAATTTCCTTTGGGAAGAGAAAGCGAGTAGAAGCCGTAATCATTGGCTACCACAGCAATGGTAGGATCTTCGGCAACTTTCACCGTAACGCCAATCAGAAGCTCTCCGTTTTTCTTATCTTTCACAGTACCGCTCACAGAATATTTCTGCTGGGCAAAAACTGCCGTACTGAAACAAATTGCTGCTGCGGTAGTGGCAATTTTAAATGATAATGTCTGCATGTAAGTTTGTTTATTATTTGAATAATTCGTTAAACATAAATTATTACATCTCCTGTATGTGAAGAGAGTATAAAATTAATGCTTTAATCTGAACTTTGGCAACGTTCGGGAAAAGTTCATGTGAAAAACAGATTTTAAAGATTTTTATTGGCTTAAAATTTTTAAGAATACATGAAATTTTTTAAAATTTAAATAAAATGGTTTAGACTTTTAAGTTGTTAAAGTAAAAATTTTAAATGTTGAGTTTGCTTAAACTTTTTAAAATAAGAATAGTCTTATTGGAAAACGCAAAGGCGCAGGATTTTTATTCATCTCAAATCTTTAAGGCGCAAGAAAATCAAAGATTTTCAATAAGAATTGATGCTTAATTTTTATCGCAGATAAAATCTTTGCGCCTTAAAAAAAGACCATATTTAATAAATATTTTTCGTCGTTGCGATGATTATTGCTATTAAGGTAAACAAGTTTGTTTTTTAGATGAATTTAAAGTATTCCTAAAAAACAATTAAATATCCTATTTTTGCTAAAACTCCGGATAATCGTGAAGAATAGTTTAAGTTGGATTTTGATCTTATTTCTTTTGGTTTCGCTTTTAAACAATTGCTTGAGCAGCAAAGTTCAAAAAGAAATCAATCAGAAAAACACGTTCTTGGATAATCTGAGAAAACTGTATTCTTCAGGCGATTCTTCGCAATGGCCAAAACCTGTTCTTGATCCCGAATCTGCCCCGACTTTTGTGGAAATCGGACATTTACCGGAGGTAGAATTTCCAAAAGATAATCCCTATTCTTCCGAAAAAGAACTCTTGGGAAAAACGCTTTTTTTCGATCCCAGACTTTCAAAATCCAACCAGATTGCGTGTGCTTCCTGTCACGATCCGGAATTGGGATGGGGCGACAGCAGAACGGTTTCTTTCGGGCACGACAGACAGCTCGGAACCCGAAATGCAATGACCATTCTGAATGCCGCCTTTGCAAAATCTCTATTTTGGGACGGAAGAGCAACATCTCTGGAAGAACAGTCGCAGATGCCGATTCAGGATCAGAGAGAAATGAGTGAACATATTGATATTGCGGCAGGAAAAATTGCAAAGATAAAAGGCTATGAGATTTTATTTGAAAAAGCTTTTGGCGATAAAACTGTTACCAAAGACCGCATTTCCAAAGCCATTGCCACGTTTGAAAGAACGATAAAAAGTTCTCCAAGTAAGTTTGATGCGTTTATCGACGGAAAACCGGAAGTGTATACCAATGATGAATTGATGGGACTGCATCTTTTCAGAACAAAAGCGCAGTGTATCAACTGCCACAATTCGGGATATTTTTCGAATAACAGGTTTGAAAATGTTGGAACTTCTTTACTGGGCGAAAAAGGAGAGGATCTTGGAAGGTATGCAGTGACAAAAGTTGCGGATGATGCAGGGAAATTCAGGGTTCCGGGTTTAAGAGAGGTTTCCAAAACTGCACCTTATTTGCACAACGGTTATATGACAAGTTTAAAAGAAGTGATTGAATTTTACAGCAAGGGAAATCCTGAATATTCCCAGAAAAGATCTACTATATATGAAGGAATTACTTTGCATTCTCAAAAATCGGGTATGGTGAGAATGCTTGAGTTGTCGGATGAAGAAATTTCTCAGTTGGAAGCATTTTTAAGAACTTTATCCTCCAAAACGAAAAAAATAACACTGCCTGAACTTCCAAAATAAAACCTCCGGAAATTCCGAAGGTTCTGGAAGCAGATGCATTTTTACATACCTCTGCGAAAGTAAATATTAATAATTAATTTTTTGTAATTTAAGTTACTATATGAACATATTTAAAAACTAACGCTTCCTTTTGGTTGATAAATATTTCTCTAGATATACAAAATGTAAATGGTTTATTTGTATATTTGATGACTAAAAAACATAAAATTATGACTAAATTTATCGAGCTTGATGGCTTTAATGGAAAAGCTATCATTAATACAGCCAGTGTTTCATCAGTACACGAAGAATCTCGTGGCAGAGCAAACTATATTACTGTAAAACTTACAGATGGTTCTACAATATCTGTTGAAATGAAAATTGAAGACTTTCATAAATTGTTAACCGAAGGGGAGACTTCTGAGCCTCTCAATGACTGCTTCAAGTAGGATCTCTAAAGTTTTTAAGTCCTCTATCTTTTAAAATATTTATAATTTGTTCAACATCTTTATCGAACTTCTCTTAAAAATAGTTCTGTTTTGATTTTTCATTTTGTAAAATTTTAAATTAATAAAAAATACCAACTGTCATCGTTGGTATTTATATTAAACTTGTCTAAACTTTTTTACCGCAAAAGATGCAAAAGATTGTAAAACTTTAGTTGTTTAAGCTTAATACTTAAATGGAAAAAGAGCACATAAGTTTAAAAATCAAAGATTTTTTCTCTTTGCAGACTTTTGAAATACTTTAAATAAATCCCATAAAGTCTTTTGTCTCTTTTGCGGTTAAATTTAAAATGAGTTTAAACAAATTATTTTTAGGTTTGTGTAAAGCAGCGTATAGTTGCCTAATTTTTTATTGCTTTTACAGTATACTGAGAACCGTCTTTCATTCGGATAATCAACAAGTATAACCCTGAATTTAATGTACTTACATTAATTTCTTTTGAAGGATTTTCAATAGTTTTAATCATTCTTCCCGAAACATCGCTGATGCTCACAGATTTTACTTTTTCAATATCTGAAATGCTTACGGTATCTTTGAAAGGATTCGGATATACTTTAACTGTATTTTTAGCCGCTGAAACTTCGCCTGTAGCCAAAACAGGATTCTGTTTTACCTCAACATTGTCCAGTAAAACATCATCATAAAAATAACCGTTGCCGTTTACATTTTTATCTACCGTAAATCTCACCTGAATGGTTGTCCCGATGTAAGATGAAGGCAAAGGAATTCCTACAGGTCTCCATTGGTTGGAATTAGAAGTGTCGCTCCACAGAGAAACCCATCCGCTTCCGCTGTTTACTTCTACTGTAAGTTTGTTGTTGTCATAGGTTGAAGGACTCACTGTAGTACTTGTAGAGGTAGAGTGGTTTTTAAACCATTCAAACGAAATATAAGGAGACGTTAATCCTGCTAAACTTATGAAAGGAGTAATAAGTTGTACCGTATTAACTCCCGCTCCGCTGTACGGAGAACTCGCGTCTACCCAAGCGTAAGTTCCTGCTGCTCTTCCGTTATTGGCAAGGTTGGCTCCATAATCGGCACTTCCTGAAAATTTCCATAAAAGATTCGCGGTTGTACTTCCCGGATTGGTATTCGTCCAGCAATTCGGTACAGTTGCATTATCAAAAGTCTGGGTAAATGGCGCAGATAATGTGGCGCATGCTGTTGTAACCGAAACAGGTCCCCACCAGGTACTTTTATCTGAACTGCTGCATGCAGATCTTATCCAGAAGTTGTATGTTGTAGCCGGAGCAAGCCCGTTGATGGTTGTTGAAGTTGCAGTACTGCTTCCTGAAGCTGTGGTTGCAGCAGTTGGTGCTGTGGTGTTTGTAGAATAATAATATTCATATCCTCCTGCCGGAGCAGAAGCCGGAGCCGTCCAGGAAATTCCTGCACTGTTTGCCAAAACATTAGACGAAGTTAATGCAGAAGGAGCAAAACATGACGGAAGAGGTTCCCAGTAGACATCATCGTAATAATAAGATTTTCCGTCTGCTGTATTTCTGATCGCCAGTCTTGCGTTGGAAGGAACAGAAGAAGGAACGATCACTGAATATTCGCTTGTTGAACCATAGCTGGTGTTGCTGATGCTTAAAGCCTGTAACAATACAAATGTTGAGCTGTTTACCGGATTCGTAACGTATCCTACATTCAGTGTTCCTGTCGCTGTGCTTACTCTTGCTTTTAATCTTAACCAATGTGTTCCTGCATTGATATTGCTGAACTGAGGAAGAACAACGGTTGTTGGATTTTGAGTCGTTGAGCTGTACTGGTAAATATTTCTTACGCCCGAAGCCGGTGTTGTAGAGGTGATTGTCTGGCTTCCGTTCGTATCAATAATTCTTGCCCAGCAATCCGGTACGATATTTCCTGTGGCATAAGACTCAAAATCTTCAAACATGGAAGTCATGGCTCCGCATAATGTTTTGAATGTGCCTGAAAAAGACCACGCGCTCTGACTTGCTGCACCGCTGCAGTTTGCTCTTACCCAATAATAATAGGTGGTATTAGGATTTAAACCCGGAATTGTAGTTGAGGTTCCCGAAACTCCCGGAAGATTAGGCGTTGCTGCCGCAGCCGGAGGTGTATTGGTTGTGCTGTAATAAATATCATACGTGGTAGCAGTCGTTCCCGTTGCAGGTGTCCATGAAACCGCTGCAGAATTTGCCGTAAGAGTTCCTACCGCATTCAATGTAGGAGGTGCACAAGTGGAATAAGCATCTGCTGAAAATGCAAAAACATTGGTGTAGCCCTGTGTGGTTGATGTTTTGGTAATCGTAATGCTTTGGATGGGCTTTGTCTGATTGGCTGCATCTAACGTCAGCAATGTCTGGTACAATCTCGGATTGGTTCCGCTCCCTGATTCCAGAGTGTCGTTTGTTCTGTTGATTCTTCCGAATCCCTGTATTGCGAATCCGGTTCCGTTATACCAGTCTGAAACCGCAACTCCCATAAAGGTCTGGGAAGTGTTGTCGGTAAAATTGACGGTTACCGTAACGGTAGAAGCACCGCTTCCGCTGGTTGCAAGCATATATAATTTAAATGCTGCCATCGGCGTTGAGAAAGTTATTGTGCCGGAGTCATTTTGGTTAGCCAGCTTCAGGGAATTGTTTGCACTGTAATTGGCTAATTTATAAGATAATCCCGGAGTTGTGGAAACTACACTGTTTACAATGCCGTCATTCGGTAAACCGTAAGTAAGGGGAGTACTGGAAGAAGTCAGTTGAAAATCTCTCGATACAAAAGCGAATGAAACGCCGTCTACATCGGTGGAGGTAGTTACTGCGGAAGATCCGACTCCGTTTGCAATAACATCGGAATTAAGTCCGGATGAAATGAGCATTGGCTGGAAATTTTGAGCTGCTGCCGTAGAAGCTGCCAAGACGGCTCCCGCATACATTGCTCTTGAAAGTAATTTTAAATTCATGCTAAAAAAATTATAAGGTAATGTTTGTTTTAAATTATTTAGTCTCGGTTTTTTACAAGAATCCATCCTGAATATTTTACAGGAGTGTTTTTCTTGTCATTTTCATTCCATGATACGGAGTACCAGTAGTTTCCGGTAGATATTTTTCTTCCGTTTGCGGTTCCGTCCCATTTGTATTTATTAGACTTGTCGGCTTTATGAATCTGCGCACCGTATCTGTCGAAAATATTGAAAACAAGATTTTGTTTTCCGGCGAGTTCAGAATAATCAATAAAATCATTTATTCCGTCTCCGTTAGGCGTAATAACATTAATCAGATTTGGAACCAATATATTTACAGCAATAGGATCGCAGTCATAAGCATCTTTTACAAAAATTTTAATATCACCTCTTGGTATATTTTTAAACTGATTAGAATCCTGCCATTTGATTCCGTCCAATGAATACTGATAAGGAATCGTACCGCCGATTGCATGAACAGTCACTTCATTATTACTGATATCAATACTTGCAATCACAGGCTGTTCCGATGCATATACTTTTACTTGCTGCAAAGCAACGCATTGTCCTGTTTTAAGTTTTACCCAATATGTTCCCACGCCCACATTACTGATGGACTGGGTAGTTGCTCCAGTACTCCATAAATAGCCTGTAAATCCGGGTCCTGCATCCAAGTTTGTTTTATCTTCCATACAGATGATTTTATCTTCCAGAACATTGGAAAATATAGGCGGAATGACTTCAAGAGTAACCTTTGCGATGTCATAACAGCCGAAAGAATTGCTTACTCTGATGAAAACAACTCCGTTTGGCGCAATATAATTTACAGGATCTGAAATTTCATTGGTCTGATTTTCAGCGTCGGTTAACGACGGATAGTAATTTTTAACAACACCCGATGTACTGATTACCGAAGCGGTTGTTAAATTGAATAACCCTGTTGCCGGATTGTTTTCCAGAAAGCAGGTTCTTAAAGATGCATCGTTGGTGGTAACGGTAGGAGCAACTTTTAAAGTAATCGTAGCATCGTTGTTATCGCAAAGAACCTGTGAAGGATCTTTAATTACCACCGATACATTAGTATCTGCACTGTATTGAAAATTGGTAGGATTGGTGATAGGAGAGCCACCTGTATAATAGGCAAAAGTATAGTTATTCGGATTGGTAGTAAGCTGAGAATTTAAAGAAGTTAAATCCACGGTTGCCATTCCGGTAACATCCGGACATATATTTTTTGTAATGGCTCCCTGTAATAAAGGGATTTTGTCTACATACACCTTTACATTTTTAATGGAATGTCTGGATCTGTTTCCTCCTGTGGAAGCCGAAAAACCAAAATATCCGACCGTCATTGCAGCAGCAGTTCCGGAAGGAGCAAAAGACTGGTTACAGATGAGGTTTCCGTTGATGGTAATTTTCACAATCCAGTTTGCCGGAGCTGCCGGATCTACCTGTGCGGTCACTTCTACGTGTTTGTAAGCCGTTCCCTGAAACGGAAGCGTGGTATTCATATCCGGAGAATGAAAAGAGCTTCCCGGAACATTGAAAAACTCAACATTGTTGGTGTCTGTTGTGTTGACGATCTGTCCGTAACCAACGTGAACTTTGCTCATTACGGCAGTGGTGGTATTATTATAGGTATCAAATCCTACCACAAATCCTATCGCGTTCAATGAAACACCAAGACCTGAACCCAGTACACTTGCACTAGGAGGATTGGCAAGATACCAGAAAGCAATACCGTCTCCGTTTGAGTTCTGATTAGAATCCATTCTGAAATCGAATTCTATCCTCCATTTATCGCAGTATTTCAGGTTAATAGGTTGATTTAATCTGATAGAGCCTGATTGATGATTAATATCTTGAGTTAACTGGATAAAATCTGTATTCACAGAAGTAGGCGCTACCATTGTCCATCCGGTAGTATTAACAGGATTTCCTGTAAGCTGATAAGTCTGTGAAAAGAGAAGATTAGAGAAAGAAGATAAAATAGTAATTAACAAAAATGAGTAGCTTTGTTTCATGCGTTAAAAGTTTATATAATCTGTGAATAATCATTACAGAGATAACCTTAGTTCATTTTTGTGTACAGTTTCCGAAGATAATTTTAATATATGATTAAAAATAAATATAAAATAAAATTATAATTTTCGCATAAATTTATATATAAAGGGTGTGTTTTTGATATTTTTAAGATAAATAAGTAAATTAATCTTTAATTTTATTTATAAAAGTGAAAATTTCTTTAATTTTAATGAAAATTAATTATTCATAGAATAATATTCTTTTTAATAGTTTATTTTTAGTCTTTTTTAAGTATAATAATGGTTTTGATAATCTTCGTAAACAACAGTGGAGGGCTATACCATACCTGAAATTTATTAAAAGAGCAAAAAAAACAGTTGCACAACCTGTGCAACTGTAGTCCCTAAGATTATTTAAACTAAAAATGTGTATTTTTAATTGAAATATTTTTTTTAATATTATCAGATAAATGTATATTTATTGATTTAAACTATAAAAAGTAAGGGTTACAAAACAAGACCACCCCATAATTAGAGTGATCTTGCTATAAAATATTCCCTTTTACTTGTATGTCGTTGTCATTATATTTTGTAACAGTATCTTCATTCTTGGTGTTTGGTTTGAGTAAAAATAGATATTAAGAATAAAATAACAATCAATATCGTATAATTAAGTAAAATAAACTTTAAAATTGTAATTATGTAGAATATAATTCTTTATATTTGGAGAAATAATAACCTCTAAAAGAATAATATTCTATGGAACATCTCGATAGTAAAGATTTACAGTTACTCAGATTACTCCAAAGTGATGCAAAACTAACCGTAAAAGAACTGGCAAAAGAAGTTAACCTTTCTCCTTCTCCTGTTTTTGAACGGGTAAAGCGACTGGAACAGGAAGGGTATGTAAAAAAATATGCCGCCGTTTTGGATGCTGAAAAACTTAATTTGGGATTCACTGTATATTGCCAGTTAAAACTAAAAAGCAACGACAGTTATCTGGCGGTAGAATTTGAAAGAGAAATTATGGAAATCGAAGAAGTGGCAGAATGTTACAGTATTTCCGGAGATTTTGACTTTCTGCTTAAAGTATACGTGAAAGATATGAAGCAATACCAGAATTTTGTTTTTAATATTCTCGGAGCCGTTCCGTCCATCGGAAGCACGCACAGTACTTTTGTGATGGCTCAGGTGAAAAACACCCATGGATTAACCATTTAATTCTTAAGCTGTTTCAGTGTAAAAATAAAACCTCCGGATTTCTCCGAAGGTTTTTTTATGAAATCGCAAAATTTAAATTTCACTTGGGGTAAGACCTGCGGTAGGATCAAAAGCTTCATTTTCGTCCATGCTTCTAAACTGCATCTCTGTTTCCTGTCTTTTTCTCATCGTATTAACCGTTACGTGAGGCCAGTTAATCGGCTGTGCAGAACCTGTTGCCGGAAAAACAAGATTGATGGTTTGCGAATACTGAAGAATCTGATCTGCGTTTCCGTCACTGTCCGTAATATCTTCAATCCAGAAAGTTGCATCCATTTTGGTCGCATTTACATTCGTCTGGATAAAAGGAATATTTAAAATTCCGCCATTCGCATCAGGAGTGTTTGTAGACATCTCAATCACTGTCATGTTGGTTACTCCTCCTTTAGAACCTACTAAACTTTCCAGAGTAGACTGAAGAAAAGCGTTTGGATTTACCTGGTTAAATTCCGCAAATTGAGGATTTCCAATGATGGGATCCGAATATCCAAGTTGAGTAATTGGTCCTCCGTTCAGCATCGTAGGAATGGATGAAGCGGGATCGAAAAAGCTTGTTCCCGGATTTTCTGCATCAAAAGAACTTCCAAGAGCCAATAAAGAGTTTCCGTGAGGAATCGTCGACATTCTTGCAATAGTGTAACCTCCGTTCGGCTGTCCTATATTAAGAAACAAACCTGTTTCTACGTGTATGGTTGAACCTTTAGGAAAACCTCTGTCGTTACAAAAGCTTGTTTCGCACGCGCTTACGATCTGCTGTTCGTACAATAATCCGAAAATTAGCTGCTCGACCTGCTGTCCTTTTACAATAGGGCCTCTGTTTCCTGCCTGTACGACAACAGGATTAAAAGTTAGTGTTTCTGTATAAGGAATGACCTCAAAAACAAAGCCTGTGTTCTGTCCTGGTACGGAAATCGTGTTCCAGCCCGAAGAAGCCTCACTTCCCGGAATCTGTACATTTTCCCAGACACCGACAAGAGGAGCCAGAGCTCCCAAATCTGATGATGCGACTTTGTGTAACGGAAGAACCTGTGCTCCCAAAGTTAAGCCTCTTACTTTACTTTCTAAATTCATAATAATGGGTTTTTTATGGTTAAAGTTTTTAATTTCATTAAATATAATATGCTCTTGTCTGAATGGCTGCCGGAGCCGACATGCTGGTTCTTACCGCGAAAGCCGGAGTATCTCCAATCAGGATTTCCATATCTTTTTTCATCGGATGTTCGGAGTTTCCGTATTCCATGCTTACACGTTTGCTGCTTTCTTCGGCATTTAAGAAATATAAATTGGTAGGCTGCAGAATATTCCAACGGCAGCCAATCAGTTTTCCTTCATTCTGCCCATATTCTGTGATGGGCGAAAAAGCCGACATTTCAGGAATAAGATCTGCGACATCTGCTTTACAGGTGAAAATGGTTTCTTCGCTGTTTTCAGGATCGTTGCAGGTTACTGTCCATGTATTTTGTCCCGGAACGTTAAGGGAAGGAATATTGATGGTAAAAGTTGTTTTGAATTTCGGCTCTCCGAACAGTTCTATTCCGGCCTGTATCGCCATATCTGCATCGCAGGGAACATGAACGCGTTTATGTCCCATTAATTTTGTCTGTTCTTCCCCTCTCAGATATTCTTCTGCAGTAACAAAAGCAACCGTATCTTTTTGAGATTCAGGATAACAGACAATATTCAATTCTATTTCCTGAGTTGTGCTTGCTCCGTTGGGAAACTGTCCTGTATAGTTCTGAAAATTAAAACTCACAATGGCTTTTCCGTCAAAATTCGAAGCGGTAAGTCCTGTATTTTCAAGGTATTTTAAAACTTTTTCGCGGTCAACAAGAAAGGCAATTTCGAAATTAAAAAGTGTCGCGTAATAGAAGGGAAGTCCGAATCCTTTCGGAATTGGAGGTAATTGATTGCTCATGGTAAATTAGTTGTTAAAGTTTTATTGTAAAGCCCATTAATTAAAAAAAACGAGCTTTAGTTTTATTTTTTAGTTAGAAGGATACTCAAAAGTTGGTCCTGCGTTGTATTGGGAAGTCAATGGCTGGCTCATCAATCCGATTGCCTGCTCTTTCAATGCATACATATACATGATGGATTTTGCCAGTTCTTCAGAATGTCCTTCTACGGCAGCCTGAATTGCATCCAATAACTTTTTATATGTAATATTAAATTGTTTTCCCTGTTCAAATAACTGCGGATTCGACTGGTAATCTGACATTTTAGGGTTCGGTTTCATCGGATACGCTGCGTTCCAGTCAACAGGAAGCGGTTTCCCAACCGGTGGAGTGGTTACAGGCATCATTCCGTTTTCATCGGTGAACGGTCTGTAATCTCCCCCTAAATAAAAATGTTCATGGAAAATTTCCTTAAATCTGAAATAATGTGCTAATTCTGCACCTTCCTCAAACTGTGAAGGATCTACATCGAAAATAGAATCATCCGCGCCTTCTCCTTGTCCTTTAATTTCCTGAAAAACAAGAATAACACCTTCTAATGCATCAACAGGATACAGTTTTCCGCCGCTTCCGTAGTATTGTTCCGGACGGATCTGTTTCGCGGGATCTCCGGTAAAAATTCCGCCTTTGTTAAGTTCTTCAAAAGTCTGCGGTAGTTTTCCGTTTGCTTTATAATAGGCAATAATCTGGAATACAACAATGTAAAAGAACACCACATCATAATATTCTCCAATCGTATGAACATTTTTCATGATGAAATCCTTCATGTTTTCCAAGGTCCACAAATTATTTTCCTGAACGGCGCCTCTTGAAAGCATGGCTTCCGGTTGTGCATCGTAATCGTATTTCGGTGCTTTTACCAAAGGATTACTCGGACTTTCGATGGCAATAAAGGTTGCAATACTGTTGGATGAGAACGTTTCCAGACCTACGTAAAAATCCACATTCAATGGCAGTTTCATCGGGTAATTAGGATAATTCTGCGGTCTGTTTACCGAAGGCTGAATGCTTACTGCGTTCATTACGTTGCAAACCATAATCATGTGAAGCATTTCTTCAACCGCTACACTTCGGATGATCTGTGAAGGAAGAATATTCGTTCCGTCTTTAATAGAATATAAAGCCGTTAAATACGGAGGAATTGTGGAATGCTCGATTAAAATCGCAGTCTGAAGCAAATCCTGTAAAATCGGACGGTAATCCAGATTCTCTAATCCTTTTTTTACCTGAAACGCCTTTTCTCCGGAGAAATCTGCGGTCGGATTAATTTCCGGAACTTCACCGCCAAATTGTGATCTAAGATATTCGTTAAACGCATCAATCTGGTTGTTAAGCAAAAGATTGGTTACATTTTTACTGTGGTATTTTATTCCTTCAATCCAGTTTTCTTTACTGTTTGTGTTGTCAAATAATAACGACTGTAAAGAAATGGCTTCGTCTAAGATGGTATTTTTATCTGAAGAACTTCTTAGAAGGCTGCTGTTTTCCTGAGGTTCTGTTTTATTGATTAGTCTTTGTCTCATGTTTTCTATTTTAATATGTTTTCCAGATCTTTCAGAATAGATTCTACGGAACGGATGGTGAATGCGGATAAGGTAAGAGTAGGGTTGGAAGTTCCCAAAGTTGTCATATTTCCGGCTCCTACAATGTATAGATTCGGATGATCCCACGATTTGCAATAGCTGTTTGTTACAGAGTCATCCGGATTGTTGCCCATTCTGTGGGTTCCTACAATATGTCCGGCTCCGTTATAAGAATATCTTACATTATTATATACAAAAGTATTATTGTCTGTCGCATTGTATTTGGTGAAATCTTCAATACCCAGTCTTGCAAACATTTGGTCTGAAGCTAATTTTGCCTGCTCCATTGCTCTCATTTCGTATTCTGTAAGCCCGTAATTGATAACAGGACGCGGAATTCCCAATACATCCAGATACTGGTCGTTAATAGTTACTCTGTTATCCGGATTCGGAAGCTGCTCGATCTCAAAATGGAAAAGCACCTGTCTGGAAAGTCTGTGCGTTAATGCATCTTTCAGTTCTTCTCCAAAAAGCCCGTCATTTAAAAATTCTGAAAGGTCTGATCCCGGAGAAAAAGCCGGCCAGCTCCATCCCCAGTTGTCAAGAGGAGAGATCCAGGCAGAAAATTCGCTTCTGAAATTTCCGTCACGGAAGGACGAAATATTGGTTGTGGAACCGGGACCTCTGTAAGAATAAACAGGATCCGGAAATAATCCCCAAGTAAGCATTACCATGTGATCCATCAGGTTTCTTCCCACCTGATCGCTTCTGTTGGCAACCGTTTTTTCAACATTTTGTCCGTTTTCGAAAACAGTGTATTTTGAATTTAAAAGAATTTTCGGATTTTCAAAAGCATTGGCAGCAAGAATAACGATTGTTTCGTTTGTATCAATAACCTCTTCTACAAATTCTGTTTTTTCTCTTGAAATATATCTTCTGATATGAACTTTAGAGATTTTTTCCTGATCTGCTACATCTACACTCAGTTTGTACACTACGCTTTGTGCCTGAACCTGAATATTATGATTTCTCTGAAGATTCTGGTTTTTATTAACTTTATATAAAGCTTTTTTCAGCGTTTTCAGAGCGTTGTATTTTGCCTGAACCGGACAGATCGGAACACAAGATGCATTTCCTTCACAACGTTCTCCCATATAAGGATTCCATACTGCTCCTAAAGCTTTGTATTCTTCGCTTTCAATATTTTTTAAAGTTAAAGTATATCCGGATTCTGATGCTTCAGCTTTCACTATTTTGGATGTTCCGTAAGCAATATTCGGGGTAGAATTTCTTCCCTGCGGAGACGGAACAAGCATTATCGGATATTCTTCAAAGTTGAGCTGAACCGAAGTTCCTGCCAATCCGTTAATAATCTGATGATCCATATAACTCTGCGGAATTTCTTCCATCGGAAAAACATAATTTTTACCGTAATATTCTTCCATACTTTCCTTAATAGGATATTCCTGCGCAGCAACGTTTCCGGAAACACCGATCTCAAATTCCGCCATTTCATAATAAGGCTTTAACGTCTCATAATCAATCGGCCAGTCCATCGCTCTGCCGTATTGTTCCTTCAGTCTGAAATCGTTCGGAAGCATTCTTGGGGTGGTTCCGAGCCAGTGAAGTGTGGTTCCGCCTCCTACACGAATGGCATCACTTGCAAAAGGCATCGGACCGAACTGTACCAGATAACCTTTTTTATCCGGAAACGGTGGAACTATGGGCTCTATATCCAGAACATTCGGAGAGGGAGCCTGTTTCAGATTCGGATACGGTGAATTCGGAACTTTGGCTTCTTCTATGTAAAACTTACGGATGTAATCGTTGTAAGTAACCATTGAAGTGGCAGAATCGAGTTCTATTCCGGCTTCAAGCCCCGCTTCATACATTAGAATCGATAGTTCTTTATACGTTTTGGAGTCGTCCGTTTCGGAACGATGGATCATTTTTTTGGCATCGGCATCAAAAACGTGATCTGTTAAAAGTTTGGCAATCAAAGAACCGGCGATTCCTGTTCCTACGATGATTACATTTTTCTTTTGCTGAGGTTTTTCTGTCTGATTCATGAGTTGCTGTTTACGGGGTTTGTTTCCCAAGATTTAAAGCCCGGCTGTTTTGCTCCCGGCGGATGCGCATGCATTACCGTCCATACGAGACCTTCTTTGTAAGATCTGTCATTTACGTAAGCGCCTTCCCAGGTTCCCATATACCAAAGCGTTATTACACTCTGGGCGATTTCCTGAGTTGCGGGATTGGCAATAATTTCTGCGGTGATCGCAATTTTCAGCTGATCCTGACTTGCCGAATTTTCCAGAACATTTTTAGAAATATTCAGAAATTCAATAAAAGTGGCAGTTTCAATCTGGTTGAGAATGTACTTGTAATAAATCTCGGCTAAACCTGTAGATTGGAGCTCGTTCACGGAAAATCCGGTGAGGGATTCTGAAATCGCCATGAACACGTCGTAATAGTAATCGTCGACGTTGAGGATTTTGTTGATAATCATCTCGTTGAATTATGGTTAAAGTTTTAGTTTTAGATAATTTTTTTCCGGTAAATTGGTTTATCTAATTTCTGATGATAAAGTTATATATTTTTCACATTAGTTAGAATAAATGATATTTATTTAGAATCTTTCAAAAGTAAATGTTTTGTTTTGATAATTGTTTTAAAATAATCGTTTTTATCCGTCATATTTTATTAATATCATTTTCTCTTAACTATTTATTAAAATTGAGATCCTCCGAATTAAAACAATAGCAATATCTTTGTAAAATAAATTAGAATTACCATAAAATATTTTATGAAAGATATTAAAATGATTGTAACGGATATGGACGGAACGTTCCTGAATTCTTCCCATGAGGTAAGTCCGGAATTTCCGAAAATATATGAAGAACTGAAAAAGAGAAATATTTTATTTGTTCCTGCAAGCGGAAGGCAGATGTTCGGGATTACCAAATATTTTGGTGAGATAGAAAGTGAAATGGCGTTCATCGCTGAAAACGGAGGGTACGTTATTTACAAAAATGAAGAGCTTTTTGCAGATCAGCTTGATCCAAAATATATCACGGAAATTATTGCAGCAATCAGAACAATTCCCGGAGCAATAGCTGTTTTGTCCGGCAAGAAAAAAGCATATTTTGAAACCGAGAATCAGGATTTTATAGATTACGTTTCCCAGTTTTATACAGATAATGAAAGAAAGGAAGATCTTACGCAGGAAATTGATGACAGTATTTTTAAAGTTGCGGTATATCATTCCGGCGGTTCGGAATTAAACGTTTATCCTGTATTAAAAGATTTTGAAAAATATGATTTGGAGGTAGTGGTTTCCGGTCAGTATTGGCTGGATATCATGAACAAGAATATCAATAAAGGAATGGCACTGGAAAAACTGCAGAAAGCTTTGGATATTACTCCACAGCAGACTATGGCTTTTGGAGATTATATGAATGATATTCAGATGCTTGAAAATTCAAAATATTCTTATGCGATGCAGAATGCGCATCCTCTGGTAAAAAAAGCGGCAAGTTTTGAAGCCGGATCTAATGATCATTTTGGAGTTCTTAAAGTAATTAAAGACTATTTAAACATCAATTAAAACTTTCATTTATAATAATTTAAACCTTAAGATTTTATATCCGAAGGTTTTTTGCTTATTAAACGTTTAATTAATAATATTAAACTGTTTATGATTGCTGTTAATTTAAAATTTTCAATTTATTTATAATAATTTCACCAACATATGAGAAAATTATTTTAAATTTATCATCTGAATAATTGCTGCTTTTTGCGAGTGATATTTATAAAACAAACTAAACAACCATTTATAAAAGGCGGAACCGAAAAGCCAATAAAAGAGTAGGGAAAACTAAATAATTAAACCATGAATCTATCAATTCACCCATCAGTAGGTGTTGCCCGATTAGGGAATAGCACAACTGAAATCTGCCTGTCTCCGGACACCATCGGTGGTCTGCCGTTTGATGCCGACAACAATGGAAATTCCTTAGGACCGATTACCTCCTTTAAAGATGCTTCAGGCCTTATTAAAAGACAGGGACAGCCTTTTAAGATCCTTTCAGACACAGGAGAAGAAATCACATTAGACACTCCGAACGTAGCTTCTATCGAATGGACGGTGCATTTGGCAAACAAAAAAGCAGCGTGGTATCAGTACAGCGAGCTTCAGGGGAATCTTTTGTACGGTCAGGAAAACAGCTACGAAAATCAGAAAATTCCTTTCAGAAATCCTGATGTGCCGCAGAATGACAGGCAAACTTTAATCGTCGATCCGGGACCCAGAACAATTTCCGGTAAACAAAGTTCGATAGGATTCGATCAGAACAATGTTCCGGCGGGTTATCCTGCGCAATATCCTCCACAGAAAGTTTTATACGGAGTTCCGGTGGTTACGTTGGGAGATCTTCTCACGGATAATTCGGGAAGACTGGTTGTTTTGGGAGGTTTTGGTCATGCGGGCGGAAATTTACCCTTAACAAGTTATGGTGGTTCCAGTACATGGCACGACGATATTTCGGACGGACCTGTTTACTGTACGGTAAACTTTAACGACGGAACGCCTTCGATTTCTCTCACGGCATGGGTTGTGATCGGATCACCGGATTTCGCACCGGAAATTGTGAATATTTCAAATTTAAGCGACACGATGTTCGATGTTGGGGTAAGAAATTTCAATCTGGTTCCTGAGATGTACAGCAACGGAAATTATAATCCAGGCTTTCAGGCAAATTTTCAGAGAGATATTTTACCAATTATCAACAGAATTAGCAAATATCAATGGGTTGCCAATGTACAGTCAATGATGGCTTTTACCAGCAATATTTTTGATTTTACAGACAATTCTGAGGCAAACCGCCAAAACAGGCAGAATTATTTTTCATACTTCAGACAAAATGATGCTCAGCCGCCGGTTCCTCCTTACTTACCTCAGGAACAGCTTCTGAAAGAAAACGGAACTGATATTTTCCCGATGATGCCTTTAAATTCAGGAAGCAACTCGGTGAGTAATACGAATATCATGAAATTCATGGCACTGGATGAAACACAGCTTTTTCTGATGCAGCAGTGGGCGGACGGAAATTTTGTAAGCGATCCGAATTACGAACAATATCCTGTAAATGCAATGGATGCAGCAAGTGTAGGAAATTGTGTAGGACTTCCGATGTGTCCTGGAATTGAAGTAACATGGAATTTGCAGAATCCTATTATTTATGCAAATCCTTATAGAATTTTACAATACGGAAACGAACAGCAATATGAAGCACAAGGTTTAACACCATCTCGCGACGAATGTGAAGGCGGAGGCTGCGAACCGGGAGATCTAACGAAAAGAATGGCTTGTCCTTGGCAGGCAGATTTCTTCCAGTGTACCATTCAGTTAATTAACTTTACAGATCCGTCTGTAAACAAGGCGGGTTCTCCACCTGCACCGCTTCCTCCAACATATTATTCTTACTGGTGGCCGCCTCAAAGTCCATGGGATGTTCTGGTTGGCGAATTTACGGCTGAAGGTCAGTCGGCTACCAATGTTCCTGCAGGACAGCAGATGAATTATGCACGCGGAATCAACAGTTTTACGCAGATGGTTCAGTACTGGTACGCGCTAGGATTTATCAGAGATAAAAATTCTCACAGTACAGGTTTCCCATTCTTTGTGGAAACTGAAAGAAATAACGAAATATTTACATATGACAATGTTCCTGTAAGCCAGATCAGTGGAAATGAGGAAGATGATGAAACCACAATTCCGGTTTTCTACATCGAAAAGAAAACACAGGTGGTTACCGAAAGAAGTGAAAAAGGCAGAATGATGATGGAACATCTGGAAGAGGTAGGATTTAAAGAAATTGCTGTTGCAGCAGACCGCATGCCGTTACCTCGTTCCGGAACGCGAAACAGAAGATAAAATGCAAAACTTGTTAGAAACTAATGTATTAATTGTCGGTGGAGGTCCAGCAGGGACTTCCGCCGCTTTAAGTCTGCTTAAATATTCTGACCTGAAAGTAGTTATTGTAGAAGAAACCAATCTGGAATCTGTAAAAATCGGGGAACAGGTGAACTCAAGCATTTTTGATCTTCTCAGCTATATGGGAATCGAAAAAACAGCTTTCGATCAGAATAATTTTATTCAGGGACACAGCAGCACGGCAGCTTGGGGAAGCGAAAGACTGATGGTTCGTGATTCTATCTTTAATACCGAAACCGAAAGTTTTCAGCTGAACCGGGAGAAATTCGATTATCTGCTTCTGAAAAATGTTTCTGAAAAAGGAGGAATTATTTTTCCGAGAACGAAATGTCTGTCTTTTGATCAGGATGAAAACCATCATTGGACGGTAGATGTAAAACACGAAACCAAAGGAAACTTCACGATAAAAGCAGATTATCTGATCGATGCAACAGGAAGAATGGGAAGTGTCTGCCGGAAAATAGGAGTTCAGTCAAAACGGTATGACGAACTTGCTGCGATCGGAAGATTTTTTTATTTTGATGAATCTCAGACCATTGAGCAGACCATCATGATAGAATCTATTGAAGACGGGTGGTGGTACTGTGCTTCTCTTCCGAATCATAAGATGACGCTTACTTTTTTTTCCGATGCACAGATTATTAAAGAAAAAAAGCTTGAAAATACCGAAAACTGGAGCAGGTTATTATCAAAAACAAAACACATTCAGCATAAAATATCAAAAGCGACTTCCGAAGGAAAACCCTGGGTAAAAAATGCATTTTCTCAGATTGTAGACATCAGTTCTTGCAAAAATTTTCTGGCGGTGGGAGATGCAGCCGCTTCATTTGATCCTATTTCATCCATGGGGATCGGTTTTGCCATAAGTTCTGCCTGTCACGCTGCAAAAGCAATTATTGATGCAGATTCAGGACACGAAAATACTTTTGTTAACTATCAGGAAAACATTAATAAAATTTATCATAATTATCTCACAACGAAGACATTTTTTTATCAGAAAGAACAACGCTGGAGCGATGCTGTGTTTTGGAAAAAAAGGATTTAAGAGGTTGGGATATGAAATTAAATTAGTAATGGCAGCCTCATAACGATCTGTGAGGCTGTTTTTTGCTTTTACATTTTTAAAATTAATAATTATTGAAATATATGAAAAAACTACTCAATTACATTTCGTTTCTGTCGGTTGTACTGTTTTCCGTAGCATGTACTTCTTCCACCATAGAAGATGAAAATGCACCCAGTGAAGTAACCACGGTATTTTATAAAAACGCCGATGAACTCGCTGCAACTTATGATCCTTCGAATACGGTAAATCAGACGTTAAGAAATCAGATTTACGATTTATACAAACAAGGGAAATGGAGCGAACTGGAATCTGTTTTTAAAGTGAATAACCTGAACGGAGGTTGGCCGCCTGCAAACGGAGGGTATAATATTGTAGATAATACAGATTTCACCGCCGGACAAAAATACGACCGCTACAGCGGCGCAATAGGAACGTACAGCGGAACCGGAGCACCCACTCTGGGAGGAAATTTCACCAGTCCGATCATCAATGGCTACGTTTACACTTTTGCTCAACGCGCTCTTAACAAACCGGAAAATGCCTATGATTTTTATTACGAAATAGAAGTTTTGAATAATTTGCTACCTTTCAAGGGACAATCGGCAGACATTATTCCGTGGTTCGGGCAGGTTGGAAAAGGAAAACAGACGATGTGGAAAATTCCTCTGGATCCTTCTACCGGATATACAAAAACATGGAATAAACTTGCGCAGGAAGGTTATATTAAAGTAACGATAAAAAGAAGTCCGAGCGGAAATTATCCTTCAGCGGTTGGAATGGTGATTCAATAAATTTAACTGAAAATGTACGCAATAACGAAGAAAATACAGATCGTAAAGAAAGCAACTGTTTCGAAAAATACGTTTATCAATGATGAAATCAGTCCGTCTGCGGAACTGAAATTCATCTGCTGTAACTGTACTCATGAAAATCTGGTGAACATTACTCCTTACGAATCAGGGTTTCCGGTTTTTCAACTCTATCATGAAAATAAAATTCTATCTATCAATGATTTACTTAAGAATTCAATGATAAAAGAGACACAACAGAATATGCTTCATGTCGGAGAATTTACATTTAATGATTTACCGACGTTGTATTTTGGGACAGACTGCGAATCCTGCGTTGCAAAATACATCGTAATTTTCAGTTATGGCGAAAAACAACCGGGACTGGAAATACTTTCTGTTTCCGGAATATGGGAATATGCAGAGGCATAATATTTTTTTAGAAGGTGTGTTTCGGCTTCAAATCTTCGATTTGAAGCCGAATTTTTTGGATTAGCTTATTCGCACTTAAGACAAAACCACAACCCGAAAGTTGTGGTTTTTAAATGAAAGTATATATTATTAAGATTCGGTGTGCATCAGTCCATAACTTATGGAAGTGGGTTCTTTTCCAAACAGACAGGAGAAAATGTTCTGAAATTCATGGATGTACTTACATTTGATAGAATTTCCATAGATTTTCAGTCCTTCAACAATTTTTCTGGAACTCAGATCAAAATCATATTTAATGAAGGTTTCCGGTCTTTCGTAACGAATACGCTGCTCAGAGCTGTAAGTTCTTGAAAATCCGAATTTTTCCAGCCATTCTTCAGTAATCTGAATGGGTTTGATTGATTTTGCCGGAACAGAAAAACTGTGAAAATCATTTTCAATCTGTACAAAATAATCTTTTTCATCATTCTGGAATATTTCAGTAATCGTATAGATCTGATTTTTATATTCCACTAGATTTTTAATTTTTAAATCTGCAACGTTCATAATATTTTGTGGGTGTTTATGTTATTATTCTAAGGTTAGTGAATGCCTTGTGTAAGAAGTTTTGCAAATACTATGCCTTATGTTTAGAATAATAATTAAACTATTGTTAAGAATTATTTTCTATTTTAATTTAGTTTGTTGATAATCATTATCTTATGATTAATAATGAATTTTAAACAATTTTGCAAGAGATTGAATTTGTGGTACTTGTGTGGTATATTATGTTAAGTTGAAAAATTTAATTATTCAGTTTTCAGAGATTTATGTTCAATAGTTAATGCGAATGCGATCATTATGATTGAAATTAATGCACCAATAAAAACATTCCATGAGGTAGAGTGGAGCAGATATCCTGTACCGCTTCCTAAAAAACTGGATCCGAAATAATAGAAAAGCCAGTAGATGGAAGTTGCTGAAGATTTTCCTTCTTTAGCATGCAACGCGGTCATTTGGCTTGCCATAGTATGAGCCGCAAAAAAACATAGCGTAAACAATCCCAGTCCGAAAACAACGATATAAATGTTTTCAGAAAGAAGAAGAACAAGTCCCGCTAATAAAAAGAAAATCGAACCCTTCAGAATGTATTTCTTTTCAAATCTTGCAGACAGTCTGCTGGTTATCATGGTTCCCAAAACTCCGAAAGTATACATCAGGAAAATAAAAGCAATAAAAACATGACTTAAAGAAAACGGTTCAGATTCTAAACGGAACGTCATATAATTATAGACACTCACAAAAGTTCCCATTAATAAAGCGGCAATGAAATACAAACGCAACATGTAAGAATCACGGATCAGCCTTTTCATCTGCTTCATTTTCAAGTGATAATCTGTTTTTTGAGGCTTGAAAAATTTTGAATCCGGAAAAAGCCTCCAAAACATCAGTCCCAAAATCAGACTTTGAAGACCGATCATCAAAACAGCATTTCTCCAACCGAATTCTCCAGCGAGAAGAGTTGCTAAAATCCTTCCGCTCATTCCTCCAATCGTGTTTCCACTGACATACATACTGATTGCCAAAGCTACCACAGAAATTTCAACTTCCTCTGTAAGATAAGCCAGAGCCACCGAAGAAACTCCTGAAATGACAAAGCCTTTCACAATTCCAACTATAATAAGCAGTATTAAACTCGGAACCCATGTAGAAATAATGGTTAAAACTGCCGAAGCAATCAAAGAAAAAACCATCAGTTTCTTTCGCGAAAAACTGTCTGCGCGGAATGCAAAAAAGAAAAGCCCCAAAGCCATCCCGATTGTGGAGGAAGAAACAAGCAGGGAACTGTCGCCTACCGTTTTGTGAAAATGTTCCGCAACCATTGGTAATAACGGCTGAAAAAGATAAAGCTGCGCAAATACCGAAAGTCCCGATAAAAATATACACAGTTTGATGTAGTAAAACCGTCTGCTTTTCCTGTCTGCTTTTTCTGAAATATTCATGATGTGCTTAAAAAATCAAGCAAAAAAATTATGGAGTTATTTTCATCTGCTAAATTGATGAAATTTTTTAAATCCTTAAAATGTCTTTTTTTAATTGATTTTCTATTGAATTTTTAAATTAACTCAACATTTTCCGGTTAAATTTTTACGGCAGTTTTTCACTTTAATACGTATCTTTAATTCAGAAAAAATTAAAAATGATCGAAAACTTTCCTTTTTATCTCTCACTGATTCTTGCCATTGTCTTTATCATTATGATCGCCAACAAAATAAGGGTTGCCTATCCTGTATTGTTGGTTGTAGCAGGATTGTTAATCAGTTTTATTCCCAACGTTCCGGTCATCAGAATAGATCCCGAACTTATCTTTATTATCTTTCTTCCACCCTTGCTGTATGAAGCAGCGTGGGCAATTTCATGGAAGGAGCTCTGGAAATGGAGGCGGATTATAGGAAGTTTTGCCTTTGTTGTTGTATTTCTTACCGCAACGACGGTTGCTTTTGTGGCCAATCATTTTATTTCCGGATTTTCACTGGCTTTAGGATTTTTACTCGGAGGAATTGTGTCCCCGCCCGATGCGGTAAGCGCAGGAGCGATTCTGAAATTTGTAAAAGTTCAGAAAAGGCTGTCTTCTATTCTGGAAGGAGAAAGTCTGCTGAATGACGCGTCTTCCTTAATTATTTTCCGTTTTGCAATGATTGCCGTTGCAACCGGTCAGTTTATTTGGCAGGATGCGGTTTTCAGCTTTTCATGGATGCTGATTGGCGGAATCGGAATCGGATTAATCATTGGATGGCTGTTCATGAAAGGACATAAACTGCTTCCTACAGATGCCAATATGGACACAATTCTTACCATTGTTGCACCTTATTTAATGTATATTGCGGCAGAAGAAGCGCACAGTTCAGGAGTTTTGGCTGTGGTAAGCGGCGGGTTGCTGCTTTCCAATAACCGCCATAATTTTCTCAGTACTTCATCACGTTTGCGCGGACTGAATGTCTGGGAAAGTCTGTCTTTTGTACTTAATGGTCTGGTTTTTATCCTCATTGGTCTGGACCTTCCGGAAATTACTTCAGGTTTGGGAGAAGTAAGTATTTACGCTGCGGTAGGATACGGTTTGCTTGTAACGGCTGTTTTAATCGTGGTAAGAATTCTGTCGGCTTACGGAGCGGTAGTAGTTACTTTAATTGCCCGAAACTTCATCACGGTTGCAGACAACAGAAGTCCCGGATTTAAAGCTCCGATTCTGTTGGGCTGGACCGGAATGAGGGGGGTAGTGTCTTTGGCAGCAGCACTTTCAATTCCCGTAAAACTCTATCCCGATGGTCCGGATTTTCCTCAGCGGAATTTAATTTTATTCATCACGTTTATTGTGATTTTAACGACATTGCTGGTTCAGGGACTCACGCTTCCTTATCTCATCAGAAAAATGGAAATCCCTTCCTACAACGATCATTTGCCTGAAGATGAAGCGGAAGAGCTTATCCGTCGGGAAATGGCGAAAATGACTTTAGAGCATCTCAGAAAAAATCACAGCGGATTATTGGAAAAAAGTATCTTTTTGCAGCAGATCCATGAAAAATGGAAAGGAAAAGTGGAAAAAGACTCCGATATTAAACTATCCTCAGAAATTAAAGAGGCTTATCTTGATATTCTCAATGCCCAAAGAGCATGGCTGATTGAACAAAACTACGACAAAAAGCAGCATTTTGATGAAGATCTTATCCGAAGACATCTTGTGAAAATCGATCTGGAGGAAGAGAGACTCTCACTGATTCATTAAAAAAGTTAAAACTTTCTGCAGGTATTCATCCTCTTTTAACACTTTTTCATACGACTGTCTTGCGTACACAGGCGAAAGCTCGTAATTCTCCGGTTTAGAATCAATGTCATCATTCTCAATATATTGGTTAAGATGATGCGTATATTCTTTAATCAGCTTATTAATGGTTTTTCTTTTTATTTTGCAAATCGTATTGTTTTTAATCTTCTGCAAAGAATTAAGAATAAAAGATTTATCTCCGTGAAAATTGATCACATTTTTTACATAGGAAAGATTGTGGCTATCCTGCAATACAGAATGGTTTTCTTCAAAAATCATGATAGTGGAAGTTTTTTTAATTGAAAATAGTTTCAGAACACCTGATGATAATTGCAGATCAATTGACGGGTATGGTAAAAGACTTTCTCATCATACCGATGATATAGTCTGTAAGAAAAGAATATTGAATGATCATAATAATTACTTTAAGTGAGTGATTGAACGATAAGAGTAGCTGTTATTTTTACACTTCAAATATCCAACCAATTTTTATCATTTTGTTAAATGTATTGAAAATTTGTAACAAAACACTGAATATGTATGATATTTTGTTGAGTTTATTGTTTATCATTGATATTATTGTGGTATGTTTAAATTATTTTTCTTAAAATAATATTTAAAAATCTTAAATTATGTTAAAAAAAATATTTATATTTGCTATAATTCCATTAAGAGTGATTTTAATTGAAATGTTGAAATTTTTCTCTTAACGGGACTTTTTAAAGACTGAATTAAGTGATTTGGCTTTAAAAAATGTGGACGGTACATTCTAAAAGGACAAATGTTAAGAAAGGCTGATTCTGAAGTTCCCAAAAAATAGATTTCAGCCTTTTTTTATTTCTGATTTTCAATGATATTTTGCAGCAAAAGTTGTAAATTTTCTCTACCAAATCATTACCAAACACATATCCTATTAATTGCTTAATTTTTAAGCGATTGAGGAAATTTTTGTTTTATTCTTTTTTTGTTAATATTTAAATTATTTTAAATATATAAAGGTTTTTTAAGATTATTTAATATAAATATTTTATGCATAATAAATTTTAATAGAAAATAAATTTATATATTTTTAAAATAATACTATATTTGTTTTAACATTAAACAGCTAACAAAAATTAAGGATGGACATTAACTTTTCAACAGCAACTTTCAAGGATTTCGAAAATATTCCCGGCTTCGATATGATGGAGCGTGCAGACATTTATTATGACTTTCTGGAATACATGAAATCAAACGGACGTCATCACTACAGATTGCAGAATAATACAGGTTGCAGTTCTGTAATGAATGTGGGAACTCACAACGTAACCAGAGAATTTGTAAGCTTTGTTACAAGTGATTATTTAGGGTTTACACAACACCCGAAAGTAAAGCAGGCAGCAATTGAAGGAGTAGAGAAATACGGAACCGGAACGGCGGCAACACCACTTATTGGAGGATATTATTCTTACCACAACGATTTAGAAGCTAAAATTGCTTCCTTTTTCGGGCGTTCTCAGGATGAAGCTGTGATTTTTACAACAGGATACACAACAAACAGTGCGACATTGCAGATCCTGTTGCAGAAAGAAGACATCGCAATTGTAGACATGGCAGTACATGCAAGTGTATATGAAGGATGTATTCTTACCAACAGAAAAACATTTCCGCACAACAATCTGGAGGCTTTGGAACAGATTTTGAAAACATCGGAAAAGCAGTTTCGTACAAAGCTTGTAGTAATAGACGGTGTCTATTCTCAGGATGGAGATACCGCTCCTATTGAAGAAATTTATAAATTAGTAAAAAAATATAACGCCTATCTCATGGTTGATGATGTTCACGGAGTAGGTATTTTAGGGAAAACAGGAAGAGGGACAATTGAAGATACAGGATTGCTGGATAAAATAGATATTATTACGGGAACTTTCAGTAAAACATTCGGTAACCTTGGAGGATATGTAATCGCCAATAAAAGCCTTACCAATTTTATAAGATTCCAGTCCAGACAGCAGATATTTTCAGCAACAACGCCTCCTTCCACGGCTACAGGAATTATAAAAGCCATTGAACTGATAGATGAAGAACCACAATGGAGAGAAAAACTCTGGGAAAACATCAATTACTTTAAAAAAGGACTGAATGATCTGGGGCTGGATACCGGGACTACTTGTTCCGCAGTTGTTCCCGTAAAGATCGGAGATCCGCATATAACGGGCGATGTAGGGAGAATGCTTCTGGAACACGGAGTATATACAAACCCCATTATTTATCCGGCTGTAGCCAGAAAAGATGCCCGAATCAGGATGAGTGTTACCGCAACACATGATAAAGAACATCTTGATAAAACCCTCAATGCCTTTGAGGATATCAATAAAAAGTTGCATATTGCAAAAAAATAAATAACAAATGCCAAGAAAAGTTGTACAGGGCCCTATACGGGACAAAGAAAAAACAAAACAAAAATTGCTTGCTGCTGTTGGAAAAATCCTTAGAACCAAGGGGTACTCAGGATTGAAAGTGAGTAAAATAGCAGCAGTGGCAGGCTTTGATAAAAAATTAATTTACGAATATTTCGGAAGCACCGAAAAGCTTATCGACGAATACATCAGATCTCAGGATTACTGGAGCAAAATGAACCAGGATAATATCCATGTGGATTTTTCAGACGGAGGTAAAGAGCTTTCTAAAGTTGCCATTCTTAACCAGTTTGAGCACATCAAGAAAAACAAAGAACTTCAGAAGATTATTCTTTGGGGATTATCAGAAAGCAAACCGATTCTGAAAAAAGTAGCCGATGAGAGAGAAGAAATGGGAGAAATGCTTTTCACGAATATTGTAGATCCGCATTTTAAGGATAAATCTACAAGATATCGTGCCATTGCAGCACTTCTGGTTTCCGGAGCTTATTATCTTAACCTTTACACAGCTCACAATGCAAGCATATTCTGCGGAATAGACCTGAAAAGTGATGAAGGAAGAAAAGAAATAGAAAAGGCGATTACCGAAATCATCGATTTTGCTTACGAAGAAAGATAATATGAGAAAAGTTTACTATTGTCAGAATATAGTTATTTTAAAAGTAATTTAAAAGAATTTCATTTTTAAGTTACAACAATATTTCTTATTTTTGACCAATGGAAAATTTTATCGTATCTGCACGAAAATATCGCCCGCAGCAGTTTGATACTGTTGTTGGGCAGTCTCATATTACGGATACTTTAGAACACGCTATTGAAGAAAATCAATTGGCTCAGGCACTGCTGTTCTGTGGTCCGAGAGGAGTAGGGAAAACTACCTGTGCCAGAATTCTGGCAAGAAAGATCAATGAAAAAGACGGCTCGGTTTCGGAAGACGGTTTTGCCTACAACATTTATGAGCTGGATGCCGCATCAAACAACTCTGTAGATGATATCAGAGAATTGATCGATCAGGTACGTTTTGCACCTCAGGTTGGTAAATATAAAGTGTATATTATCGACGAGGTTCATATGTTGTCTTCTGCAGCCTTCAATGCTTTCCTTAAAACACTTGAGGAACCGCCTGCTCATGCGATTTTTATCTTAGCGACTACCGAAAAGCATAAAATTATTCCTACCATTTTATCCCGCTGTCAGATCTATGATTTCAAAAGAATCGTAATTGAAGACATTCAGGGACATCTTAGGAATATCGCTCAGAAAGAGAATATTCAATACGAAGATGATGCATTGTATCTTATTGCCCAGAAAGCAGACGGAGCTTTAAGAGATGCACTTTCCATCTTCGACAGGCTTTCTACATTTTCCCAGAAGAACATTACTTTAGCAAAAGCCGCAGAAGTTTTAAATATTCTGGATTACGATCAGTACTTAAAAATTGTAGATTTAGCCAAAGAAAATAAAATTCCCGAAGTTCTTTCCGCATTTAACGAAATTGTGAAAAAAGGATTTGATCCTCATATTTTCATTGCAGGATTGGGAAGTCATTTCAGAGATCTGATGATGGCTCAGAATACTTCAACCATTGATCTGATAGAAGTAGGAGAACAGACCAAGACAAAGTTTGTTGAACAGGCTCAAAAATGGAATCCGCAACAGCTCATTGATGCTATTGAGATTTGCAATCATGCAGACATCAATTATAAAAATTCCAAAAATCCAAGACTTACGGTAGAAATTGCTTTAATGCAATTGGCTTCTTTGACGGCTAATTCAGACGTTGCTAAAAAAAAAAGTTTATAATTCTGGCTCCGTTTCTCAGTGAGAAGCAGGAAGTAAAAATCCCCGTAAAACCTACAAAAACTCAGGAACAGAAGCCTAAACAGGAGCAACCCTCTGAAAGTCCGGAACTTCCCATTGTCACAGAGATCAAAAAAACCTCGAAACCTTTATCGAGACCCGGAATTTCTTCAGGTTTCAGCATCAGTTCTTTTTTAAACAAAGAAGAAACAACTGTTGTAGAAGAAAAAGTTGTAGCCAAAACAGAACAGCTTCCCCAAAATCACTTTACCGAAACAGATCTTCAGTCAGAGTGGAATTTACTGCTCAAGCAGCTCCAGAGAAAAGATGCCATTATTTTCAATGCCATTAAATCTTTCAAAATGATAAAATCCGGAGAAAATGAAATTACCGTTTTGTTTCCTTCCGATTCTGCAAAAGCTGAGTTTGATAAAGTAAGCCGTGAATTTTTTAATCATTTTAAAACGAAAGTTCACAATCATTCCATTCAGGTTGCATATAAAAGAGATGCCGAAAATCTGAAAGTAGAAGTAATGACTCCAAGAAAGAAGTTTGAAAAGTTTGTTAAATTAAATCCTTTGTTGAAAGATCTTGATGATCTGATGAAATTCGATTTAACATAATTATTGTTCGTTAATAATTTTTACTGCGGAAAAATCTTTAAGAAAAAGTTTCACAATTTTTATTTTAAAAAAATAGGGTACATGAAACTCTTTTTTAAATAAAATTTATATATTTGTCAGATAATTGAAAAACAAAACGCAGCTTTTTCAGTTAAAATGTAAACAGAAAATCTAGAAATAGATAGTTTATTTTGGAAAAATTAATAAAGTCATATCAATCTGTATTTGCTCCTGCTGAATTCTTTAGCGGACAATTTGGCTTTTCTTTTCCGTATTTTAGAAATTTCAGAACGTATTATCGATTTTATTATTGGTACTGCTAGTATAAATTTCTTTCAAAAAAATCTACAGGAATTATAGATTTCTTCTTATTTCCTGATTCCTTTAAAAAATTTTAACGGCATTTTTTAGAAAGAATTATAAAGTAATTTTATAATGCTTTTTTGTGTTTGAATATGAACAATAACGATAATAGTAAAATTAAAAATATGAATTTAAAAGACTTAAAAAACGAATGGATTAATGAATTCCAGCAGCCCATGATGATTGCAGGACCATGCAGTGCAGAAAGTGAAGCACAGATGCTGGAAATTGCAAAAAGAATCAGGGAAACCAATGCCAATGTTCCGGTTTTCCGTGCAGGAATCTGGAAGCCGCGTACAAAACCGAACGGATTTGAAGGAGTAGGAGTAATCGGTCTGAACTGGCTGAAAAAAGTGAAGGAAGAATACGGTTTTAAAACAGCGACAGAAGTTGCCAATGCACACCACGTTTTTGCAGCTTTGGAAGCAGATGTAGACATTCTTTGGATCGGGGCGCGTTCTACGGTAAATCCTTTTACCGTTCAGGAAATTGCACAGGCATTGAGAGGAACAGACAAAACCGTGTTGGTGAAAAATCCTGTAAATCCGGATCTTGCTTTGTGGATCGGAGCTTTGGAAAGACTTTTAGGTCAGGGAATTACCAACTTGGGAGTTATTCACAGAGGATTTTCTACGTACCAGAAAACAAAATACAGAAACAATCCAAACTGGCAAATTGCTTTGGATTTTAAAAGCCAGTTCCCAAATATCCCGATGCTGATCGACCCTTCACACATCTGCGGAAACAGAACTGGTTTGGCAGACATTACGCAGGAAGCTTTAAACGTAGGTTACCAAGGTGCCATTATAGAAACACACAGCAATCCGGATGAAGCCTGGAGTGATGCTGCACAACAGATTACACCGGAAGTTCTGGCAGAATTAATCGGGAACTTAAAGGTGAGAAATTCAGGATTGGCAGGATTTGAAGGAGAAATGGGAAGACACAGAACGTTAATTTCTGATATTGATTTTCAACTGATTGAAATGCTTGCGCAAAGAATGAAAATTTCTGAGAAAATTGGAAAGCTTAAAAAAGAAAATGATATTGCCATCTTCCAGCCGGAACGTTGGAAAGAAATTACAGAATACGCAACTCAAAAAGCTGTTGAGACCGGAATGACGAAAGAATTCATAGAAAAAGTATTCAAAGCGATCCACGAAGAGTCTATCGAGGTTCAGAACAGCATTATGATTAACAGATAATCTGGTTTTAGAGTCAGAGAGTTTTAGAGTGGGAGAGTATTAGAGTTGGAGAGTGAAAAAGTAATTAGATGACTTTTATAAAAGCTCTCCGGCTCTAAAACTTTAAAAACACTCAAACTAAATTTCCTATATTTGTAGCATCTTACAGTATGAAAGGAAAAATCATTAAATCTACAGGAAGCTGGTATCAGGTTTTGGAAATGGAAACCGGGAAAATCTTCGAAGCAAGAATTCGCGGAAAATTTAAATTGATTAAAACACGACTTACCAATCCGCTTGCTGTTGGAGATTTTGTAGAATTTCAACTGGAACAGGATGATATTGCGTGGATTACAAAGATCGAGCCCCGCAGGAATTATCTCATCCGAAAATCTGTAAACCTTTCAAAAGAAGCACACATCATTGCTTCAAATATCGATCTTGCATGCTTTATTTTCACATTAAAACATCCTGAAACTTCCCTTGGATTTCTAGACCGTTTTCTGGCGTGTTGCGAAGCCTACAATATTACTCCCTTGATTTTATTCAACAAAATTGATGTTCTTCATGAAGAAGAAATTGAGATCGTAAAAGATATTGAGTTTCTTTACAATGAAATCGGCTATGATGCTCTGGAAATTTCTTCCTATTCAAAATTAAATCTGGAACAGCTTCAGGAATTGCTGAAAGATAAAACATCTGTTTTCTTCGGACATTCAGGTTGTGGAAAGTCTACTTTGGTGAATGCTTTGCAGCCGGGACTTAACCTGAAAACTTCTGAAATTTCCGATACGCATTTAAAAGGTAAACACACCACAACTTTTGCACAGATGCATTTCTGGGATTTTGGCGGTAACGTAATCGATACACCCGGAGTTCGTGAATTTGCCATGATCGACATCGAAAAAGAAGAGGTTCAGCATTATTTTCCTGAAATTTTCAAAAAAAGGGAAGAATGCAAATACCACAACTGTCTTCATATCAATGAACCGAAATGCGCGGTAATCGATGGTCTGGAAACCGGAGAAATTCAGCATTCAAGATATTCTACCTATATTAAATTAATGGAAGAGGCGGAAGAAGCTTCTCAAAAATAATTTTAACCTTCTACGATCATTTCTTCATCATTATATGGTTTTGATGAATATTTTTTGTGCCAAAAATTCTTGCTTTGGTAAAACGTTTCTTGTCATTTTAATTCAGTATTAAATCTGAATTTAAGATGAATAAACCTTAATATTCAGCCTGTAAAAATTTAAACATAAGTTTAATTATTTAAAAATCTTGAAGTTAGGCGTAGTTTTTGGGGAATTACGGGCAATAAAAAACCCAGCCGAAGCTGGGTAAAAACTAATAACCATGAAAACTCAAATTAAACATGAGAATCATAATAAAATAAACAATTACTGTGCCAAAGTTTTGTTCATGAAACCTTAACAAATGTTATTTTTATGTTAAAAATATTTTAAAATTAAAATCAAAAGAATTTTTTGTATTTTTGCGCCATTAAAAAAATATACATTTATGTCTAACATTACATTCACTATGATTAAGCCAGATGCAGTTGCAGACGGACATATCGGTGCTATATTAGGAAAGATCGCAGAAGGTGGTTTCAAAATCAAAGCTATGAAATTGACTCAACTTACTGTTGCAGATGCAAAAAAATTCTATGAAGTTCACGCTGAAAGACCATTCTACGGAGAATTGGTAGATTTCATGAGCTCTGGACCTATCGTTGCTGCTGTTCTTGAAAAAGAGAATGCAGTAGAAGATTTCAGAACTTTAATCGGTTCTACTAATCCTGCTGAAGCTGCAGAAGGGACAATCAGAAAAATGTTTGCAAGAAGCATCGGAGAAAACGCTGTTCACGGTTCTGACTCTGACGAAAACGCTCTTATCGAAGCAAAATTCCATTTTTCAGGAAGAGAAATTTTCTAAGAAAAATCATTTCAAAATAAAAAATCCGGAGAAACTTCTTCGGATTTTGTTTTTTTTACAGATTGCTTTCAATTGCGCCAACTTTTTCACGGTATAATTCGAGCGGTTTATCAAGAAGAACGGTAATAACAGTTAGATTTTTATCCAGTTTCTCTTTGGGTACGTCAATATAAATAATTCCCGGAACCTCACTCCAGTAAAGCTTATTGTACATTTCATGGCTTAATAAAGTTCCTTCACCCACAATACGGATTCGGGCAATTTCGTTTTTAATACCTTTCAGAGCAATCGGTCCGGTCGGAATTCCTTCCACAAAAAGATAAAGGGTCTGTCTGTCTTTGGAAAGTACGGAGTTTCCTGAAAAATGACCTTCTGGAAGACCTTTTCCGGTTTCATAAAGTGCTTCTGCGTGTTTGCTGATCCAGTTTAGAATTTCGGGATTGGTTTTGCCGGTTTTGGGAAGTTTCATTTCCATTCCGTCCTCTGTTAAACCTGAATTTTTGAAGATGTTATTTCCCGAATGAAGCTGTTCTGCAATTTCATAGACTGCCGGTTTCGTATTTTTATTTTCTAAAGCTTCAGAAAGAGATAAATTAGGCTTATCATTTTGTACTCTGATCATAGGTTCGTCAATCGATATTTCAACAACGGTGACGTCCTGATCAAATTTTACATGGGAAAAATTGAAAGTGAAATCTCCATTACCGTTACTTTTAATATCAATCTTCGCTTTATCGTCTCCAAGAATTCTGGCAGAAATAATATTGGTCATTAAACCGTATATTTTTACAAAGTCTTTGGCTTCTTCAAGATAGAGAAATAATTTTTTCCGGTCTTTTGAAAATGCAGATTTTCCTTTATAATTGTCGAATGGCAAACCTCTTGTTGTTCCATAAATGGCTTCGGAATTTTTTGTTGTCCATCTTGCCAAATTCTTTAAAATTTCAACCTGCTGTTCCGGAATGGTTCCGTCTTCTTTCGGAGCGATATCCAACAGTAGATTTCCGCCCATATTAATTACATCCGCCAAAGTTCTTACGATCATATTCGGAGTTTTGTAGTGGTTATCGAAGGGCTGAAATCCCCATGAATCATTCATGGTGTAGCAAAGTTCCCAGTAATTGCTTTGAGGTTTTACCACAGGAATTCCCTGTTCCGGAGTTTCGTAGTCCCCATGATTTTTCAGTCTTGAATTAACGATAATGTCCGGATTGAATTTTTTCAGATTTTCCAAAGTTTTTGGAGCGCGCCATTCTTCTGATGAGTGTTCCCAATCTCCGTCGAACCACAGAAGATCAGGTTTCAATTGTGAAGAAAGTTCATTTAATTGATTCTGATAATAGGTGACAAAATTTTCCCAGCGTTTCGGATCATTTTTAATTTCGTAACGTTTTTTTGTCCGGGTATTGATGTCGTAATAAGGATGGCTCCAGTCGGGAAGAGAATAGTAAAGTCCGGTTTTCAGTCCGCAATTTTTTAATGCAGAGATAAACGGAGAAAGAACATCTTTTTTGGCTAAAGAATTTTTAGGAATGGTGGTCGATTTTTCAGCTTTTGAATCCCAAAGCGCAACACCATCATGATGTTTTGTAGTAATCACGGCGTATTTTGCGCCGGAATTTTTAATCAGCTTTACCCATTCATCAGGATTATATTTTGAAGCTGAAAAACCTTTGAGCTGTTTCATATAATTTTCATGGCTGATGTAATTATTGAAAAAAGCCCATGATTCCGGAATTCCGTTCACAGAATAAATTCCCCAGTGAATAAATATTCCGAGTTTGGCATCCTGAAACCATTCCATTTTTTGATTTTCCTGAGGCTGATTTTGTGCAAAATATTTTCCTGAAGATAAAACCAGACCTAAAGACAATATGCCGATTAATTTCCCTTTCATTTTTTTCTTTTTGTGATCTAAAAATACTTAAAAGAACTTTAAAAAGCTGCTGTATTTATTATTGGATGATTAAAACCTTGCTGTTCTTCGGGGTTAAGTAGAAATACCGAGATTAAAATTCCGTGTTTTTACGGATGTTTTTGTCCTCATTTATTGCCATCTTTACATCAGCATTAGAGAAGGAAAATTTAAGCATTAAACTCTTCAAAACTAATAACCATTAAAGGCTCAGATTTTCATTAAGAAGAAAGGCAACTCAACGGAGTTGCCTTTTTGTTTGTATTTAAATGAAATTAAATTTTCAGTAATTCGATCGTTCTTTCCGGATTTTCTGCTGAGAAAACTGCATTTCCTGCAACCAGAACATCGGCTCCTGCTTCGAAAAGTTTAGAGGCGTTGTCGATATTTACACCACCGTCGATTTCAATTAAAGCGGTAGAATTGTTGCTTAAAATTAAGTCTTTCGTTTCCGCAATCTTCTTGTAGGTATTTTCGATGAATTTCTGTCCTCCGAATCCCGGATTTACACTCATCAGCAAAACAAGATCTACGTCTGCAATAATATCTTCCAGCATCAGAACCGGAGTGGAAGGATTTAGCACAACACCGGCTTTTGCACCCAGACTCTGAATATGATGAATCGTTCTGTGAAGGTGAGTACACGCTTCGTAATGCACCGATACAAGATCTGCTCCGTGATTGATGAATTCTTCCACATATTTTTCAGGCTCTACAATCATCAGATGCACATCTACAAATTTTTTGGCGTGCTGCTGAACGGTTTTCATTACCGGAAATCCGAACGAAATATTCGGAACAAATCTTCCGTCCATTACATCTACGTGAAACCAGTCTGCCTGAGAATTGTTCAGCATTTCGATGTCTCTTTGCAGGTTCCCGAAGTCTGCGGATAAAAGGGATGGAGCAATAAGCTTCGTTTTCATTTTTACTTTTTACTTTTAACTTGTCTCTTTTAACTTCTGTTAATGATACTTCAGTTTCATTTCCGGCTGAATTCTCAGAAGTGTTTCGTAGATCAGTTGGATTACATTTCCTACGTCTTCTTTGGAAACCATTTCCACTGTGGTATGCATATAACGCAAAGGTAAAGAAATTAATGCACTCGGAACGCCGCCGTTAGAATGCGCGAAAGCGTCGGTGTCTGTTCCCGTAGCGCGGCTCGCTGCTGCTCTCTGGAAAGGAATTTTCTTTGTTTTTGCGGTGTCGATAATTAATTCTCTAATGGTGTGATGAATGCTTGGTGCGAAGAAAACCACCGGTCCGTCTCCGCATTTCTGGTCGCCTTCTTTTTTCTTTTCGATCATCGGAGTGGTGGTATCGTGCGTAACGTCTGTCACGATCGCAATATTAGGTTTGATAGTATCTGCAATCATATCTGCTCCATACAAACCTACTTCTTCCTGAACGGAATTGGTAATGTATAATCCGAACGGAATTGTTTTTTTATTTTCCTTTAAAAGTCTTGCCACTTCAGCAATCATAAAACCACCGATTCTGTTGTCTAACGCCCTGCAAACGAAATAACGGTCATTCATTTCGAAGAATTCATCGGGGTAGGTAATCATGCATCCTACATAAATTCCCATTTCTTCCACTTCTTTTTTGGAAGTTGCACCACAATCGATGAAGATATTTTCAATTTTCGGAGTAGGCTCATTCTGGTTGGCTCTTGTGTGGATTGCAGGCCATCCGAAAACGCCTTTTACAATTCCGTTTTCACCGTGGATATGAACCACTTTAGACGGAGCAATTGTCTGATCAGAACCTCCGTTTCGGATCACGTAGATTAATCCGTCGTCTGTAATATAATTTACATACCAAGAAATTTCATCAGCATGCGCTTCAATCACCACTTTAAATTCTGCTTCAGGATTAATGATTCCGTAGCAGGTTCCGTAATGATCCACTTCAATTTTGTCTACATAAGGCTTAATGTAGTCCATCCAGATCTTCTGTCCCTCGTATTCGTAACCAGTCGGAGATGAAGTGTTTAAATATTTTTCTAAAAATTTTAAAGATTTCTTTTCAAATTTCATAAAAAGGAATGATTTTTGCGTTCAATTTTTGTTCTAATACGCGTAAAAATAATGAATTTTAGTAAGATTATTTGTCTTTTTCTCTTCTTTTTTGGAGTCAGTATTTCGGCTCAGAGGGATTCCGTCATTGCGAAACCTTTAAGTCAGTACCCTGCAGAACTGTTGAAAACAGATGAATTCGGCAATAAATATTTCTATGATGAAAGGCAGAAAGCAAGGATCTATGAAATTAACGGGGAAACCGTCGTGGTAATGGATGAGCTGGTTTTGCTGAATAAACCGAAATTCAATAATCAGCTGGATAGGAACTATTATTATTTCTTAAATAAAAAACTTTACAGAGTATATCCGTTGTTTTTAACTGCTTTACAGCAATACAGAGATATTCAGGGGGAAATGACGAATATGGACAGTAAGGCAAAACGAAAATACATCAGAGACCGACAGAATATTCTAGCCGACCAGTATGAAAAACAGCTCAGAGATCTTACGACAACAGAAGGACAGGTCTTTGCCAAACTGATGAACAGAGCAACCGGAAAAAATGTTTACGAAATCATTAAAGAATTAAGAGGAGGATGGAGTGCATTCTGGTGGAATGTAAAAGGAAAAATGGCAGATATTGATCTTAAAGATCCCTACGATCCGCACAAAAACAGAACCGACGAATATCTGGAATCCCTGCTTCAGTCTAATTGGGATTCAGGTTATCTTCAGCCTTATTCCGGAGCGAGCAGCTTTAAAGTCTACAAATAATATCAATCATAAAAAATTCCTGTAACGATCTTACAGGAATTTTTCTTTTAATTTATCAAAAACAATTTTGTCGATGGGCAACGGAAACGGATTGTCCGGTCTGTCGATCTCAATCCATTCTGTTTTTTCAATGCAGGGATCGAGAATCAGGAAATCGCCTTCGTCAATAATGTTTACAATATAATATATGGTAAGAAGCTGTTCATTTTCTCTGAAACGCGAAACCAGAAAATCTTCCTGCGTATAAAAATGTTCCACAACTTCTATTTTTACATTCAGCTCTTCATCGAATTCACGATGCAGACAATCTATTAATCCTTCTCCAAACTCCAGTCCGCCACCCGGAAATTTCATTAAAGGTTCACCTGCATATTCTTCAAATAAAGTAAGAACTTTTTTATCCTTTACTGCACAGGCGTAAACTCTAATGTTGATCTTATCTATCATATATAATAATTTGTATAGCTAATTTAAGGAAATTTGTCGGATGCCGGAAGACAGAATCTGGAAGTTTACGACTGATTATAATTTTTTTTTAAACCTTAGATTTACATACTCAAATGCATCAGGAAGCAAATTTTTCCGGTTTTTTACCGAATGTGATGTTTAGATTCCTCTGGAATGACAAACTTTTAGAATGAATTAAAAAAACTTCAATATATAAATGAATGTCCGTTTATTTGCCTAATGAGTGTTTTTTTGAAAAATTGAAAAGTTTTGTAAATTTTAAAATCACAAAAATCAACAAGTTACACTTTGATGAAGTTCTCAATTTCATCTCAAAAGTGGTTTAAATATTGGTTTAGGTCATTAAGCGGACATTCAAAAATAATTTTATTTTTAAATAAATAAAAAATAATCATTAAATAAAAAAAGATATATATAAAGAATTGATTGTCCGTTTATTAACCTAAAGCTTCGACAGGCTCAGCTTGACATCGCTAGAAATCAAGCGTTTAGTATTAGAGGTGTCACACTGAGCTTGTCGAAGTGCCTGTTATAAATAATTGATTTTCATATCAGTGCAAAGTAATAGGTTGTTTAACGGATATTCAATATATATAATAAGGTATACATTCAAAACTTTAAAGAATATAAAACATCAAGTAGTAAAACCTCCATCTTCCAGCCTCAAGCTTCCATCTTCTTTCTCCCTTCCTTACAACTTCACCGCGTTAATCATCTCTCTTTTTCCCGGAGGTCCCTGTTTTTTTTCAACGTTAAAATTCAGTTCCTGAAGAATTCTTCTCACGCTTCCTTTCGAAGAGTAGGTTGTTAATAATCCGTTAACAGCCATTTTATCAGCAACCATTTCAAAAAGAGGCTTTTCCCAGAGATCGGGCTGTACTCTTGCTCCGAAACAATCGTAATATACCAGATTTATTGCGGGTAAATCGATATTCTTCAGATCAAAAAAATCACATTCTATCTTTTTTAAGTTGAAACCACTAATGATTTCTTCTGACTTTTCCCATTCTGCCAGATGAATTTTTTGATAAATATTTTTGAATTCGGGGTTATCGAAAAGCTCAAAATAGGCTAAATCGTTAATTTCCGATTCATTTATGGGGTATTTTTCAAGGGTAAAATAGTTGATGATATGATTTTTGTCAGTTTTTAAATATTCATTAATTGTTACCAAAACATTCAAACCTGTTCCAAAACCGAGTTCTAAAATATTAATTTCGTAATCATTTATCAGATTTAATCCATTTTTGATAAACACATGTTCAGCTTCCTGTAATGCACCATGGTGTGAATGATAGTTTTCATTTAAATCATTGATAAACAAAGTTTTACTTCCGTCGTTTGTGGTCTTAATTTCTCTTTTCAAGCTATTTTTTTACAAATTTACTCTAAAATTTTTATATTTAGAAAATTATGTTAAATTTGTAGAACCTCATAAAAAATTTTAGAAATGATAATTCAAAAAACTGAAAACTCAAGAATTTCTACATTCGACCCAAACAATTTTTCATTCGGAAATACTTTTATCGATCATATGATCATCTGTGAGTACGAAAACGGAAAATGGGGTGATGTAAAATTGGTTCCTTATGGTCCTTTGGCATTTACACCGGCAATGATGGGTGTAAATTACGGACAGGCTTGTTTTGAAGGCATGAAAGCCTATAAAGACAAAGACGGACAGGTTTTCCTTTTCAGGCCCGAAAAGAATTTTGAACGTATCAATAAGTCGGCAAAACGTCTTGCCATGCCGGAAATAACGGAAGAAATGTTTTTGGACGGACTAAAAGCATTGGTGGATATCGACAGAGAATGGATTCCTTCCGGAGAAGGTATGTCTTTGTACATCAGACCATTGATTTTCGCTACTGAAGAAGCATTGAAGGCGAGAGTTGCCAATAAATATATGTTCGCGATCGTTGCAACTCCTGCAAAGATGTATTATACAGAACCTGTTTCTGTAAAAATTTCAGACCATTATTCAAGAGCGGCAAGCGGTGGAGTAGGTTCTGCGAAAGCTGCCGGAAACTATGCGGCTTCTTTCTATCCGACTCAGTTGGCAATTGAAGAAGGATATGAGCAAATTATCTGGACAGATGATGCCACTCACGAATATTTCGAAGAGAGCGGTACGATGAACGTTTTTGTAAGAATCAACGATACTATTTTTACGCCTCCGACTTCAGAAAAAATCCTTGATGGAGTTACCAGAGACAGCTTTATTCAGTTAGCAAAGAAAAGAGGAATTGAAGTAAAAGTAGAACCTATTAAAGTGCTGGACGTTATAGAAGCTCAGAAAAACGGAACTTTAAAAGAAGTTTGGGGAGTAGGAACAGCGGTGGTAACTACCGTTTTCCAGGCTTTAGGTTACAAAGGAGAAAAGCTTGAATTGTCAAGATTATCAGACGAAGAAAGCTTCGCCGTTACTTTGAAAAACGATCTTGTGAATCTTCAGACAAACCTTTCAGACGATCCTTTCGGATGGAGAGTTTTAGTAGACCACGTATTGGAAACAGTTTAATTTTTTTAAACGTTAGATATTGTAAAGCCGGAAATTTTTTCCGGCTTTTTGTTTTAAATTTTTATCAGTTAAGTAGTTTGAAGTGAAGATGGTTGCTCCTTTAGGAGCAGAATCTGTGTAGAAATAAGAATAAGTTTATCAATCAATCCATAGGATTGATATCTATAATTCTCAATTAATTTTCTAAAGATAGCGTTCCTACGGAACGCCGAACGTAAGCCTAAATATGATTTCTACACAGATAAAACTCCACAGAGTTTTTTATTCCGAATGTCTTATTTATCGCTGTTTTTAAAATTCATAGATTATACTTTGCTTAGATCCTTTCAGGATGACAATCTGCATGATTATCATCTCCCGCAGATTTTGCAAATTTAGCAGATGATTAAGTAGAAAAAATCCGCACAATCTGCCAGAAACCAAAAAGTAAAATAACTTTCTGAACAATTGAAGGGTGATTTATTTGCAGTATGTTTGTCATGCTGAAAGCATCTGAACAAAGTTGTCAATGTATCGTTGAAAGCCTTTCAGGATGACAAAAACGCAGTTAAAACATTTAAAAAAGGATAAACAATTTTATATTGAAAAAAAATCTGCGTAATCTGCACAATCTGCGGGAGATAATTCAAAAGATTCTTCATTCCATAATGCTTCGCAAAATTTCATCCAGAATGAGATGGGATTGTTAAAGATTTTGGGAGATAAAAAGAATTGTTAACAATTATTCATTGTTTTGTCTTTCGTTTAGTATTCGCAGTGTCACTCTGAGCCTGTCGAAGAGCTCGTTTCTGAATGTTTTATTTATTGATCTTTCGTTGCTTAGATCCTTTCAGGATGACAAGCTGCATGATTATTATCTCTCGCAGATTTTGCAAATTTAGCAGATGATTAAGTAGAAAAATCTGCACATAACAAGCTGTGCTTGTTTGCCTATTGTAAGAAATGTCTGCAATTCTAGCCGGGATTGGAGCAATTGTCTGAGCTCATTTTTTTTAGTTTACGGCGCGGCGAAGCCGCGCCGTAAACTAAAAAAATAGCGAGTGCGGAAAGCGCGATAAAGCTCCTTAAAAATAAAAATCCTTTCAAAAGCAGTGGAAATTTACATCATAATCCTTCGACGGTTTCACACTTAGGAAGACAGGGAAATTGTCACAGTTTTTAATTCAATAAGTTCCTGAAGTTTTGTAATTGATTCCCGAAATGTGTATTTTCGCAAAAGTTTATGAAAAAAATACTCTTCATATCGATATTGGGTTTACTGAGCTGCAGCAAAAATACGCAGACTCATCCTCCCGTTGGCGGTGTTCTCAGCAAGAACGATCTGGATGTTTCCAAAAACAGGATGAAAAATCTGAATGCACAGGAAAGATACCATATTCAGGAATGGATTGGCAATCAGCCGGTAAAATTTTATCCTACACAGCTTAATTACTGGACGAATACGGAAGGTTTTGACCAAAGGCAGAGAAGACAGGACAATACACTGATCTCTTATTCTTATGACCTGTACGACTTTGATCAGACGAAAATCTACGATCAGCCGATCGCAAGAAGAGATGCCAAATTCGGTCATTTTGATGAGCTGAAGGCAGTAGAAGATGCTTTGCGTTTTATACACGACGGTGAGGAAGTTACGCTTCTGGTTCCGTCTGCACTGGCGTATGGAACGTACGGAGATGAGAAGAAAATAGATAACGACATCCCATTAATCATAAAATTAAAAGCATTATAATCCATGAAATTGTTTAACAAGAATATAATTCTGGCGGCGGCAAGTGTTTCGCTGATGAGTTGTACACCAATTTATAAAAAAATGAACGTAGACAAAGAAACTTACGAAGGTCTTAATGACGGACTTTATGCGAATCTTCAGACGACAAAAGGTAATTTGATCGTAAAATTCGAGGATAAAAAAGCACCGGTAACTGTGGCTAATTTTATTGGTCTTGCAGAAGGAAAAATCGATAACAAAGCGAAGGCAAAAGGGGTTCCTTATTATGACGGAACGATTTTCCACAGAGTGATTAAAGATTTCATGATTCAGGGGGGAGATCCTCAGGGAACAGGAATGGGAGATCCGGGATATAAATTCGAGGACGAAAGAAACGATCTTAAGCATACCGGAAAAGGAGTGCTTTCTATGGCGAATTCGGGTCCGAATACGAATGGTTCCCAGTTCTTCATCACAGAAGTGGCTACACCTTGGTTAGACGGAAGACACACGATTTTCGGGAAAGTGGTAAAAGGAGAAGATGTAATCGATGCGATTGCGAATGTAGAAAAAGGAGCGCAGGATAAGCCTAAAACTGACATCGTTTTGGAAAAAGTTTCCGTTTTCAGCAAAGGAGACGAGTACAAAAACTACGATGCAGCAAAAACCTTCACAGAAGGAAAAGCTAAAATTGCAGAAAACAACAAAGCGTTTTTAGCAAAAGAAGAGGCTGAAAAAGCTAAAAAGGAAGCCGAATTCAAAGCCAATCAGGAGAAAATGGTTGAAGATCTGAAAGCCGGAATGCAGAAAACAGAATCCGGTCTTTACTATAAAATCACGAAAACAACAGAAGGAAAGGCTCCGAAAGCAGGGGATAACGTTTCTGTACACTATGCAGGAAAGTTGGTAGACGGATCGGAATTCGATTCTTCTTTCAAAAGAAATGAACCTATTGAAATTCCTATCGGAATGGGAAGAGTAATTAAAGGCTGGGACGAAGGAATCCTTTTGTTAAAAGAAGGTGAAACGGCTACTTTACTGATTCCGCCGGCAATGGGCTACGGAGAAAGAGGAGCAGGAGGAGTGATTCCGCCAAACGCGTGGTTAATCTTCGATGTTGAGCTTGTAAAAGTAAAATAATCTGAATCTTACAATATTCTGAAAGCCGTTCGAAAGGATGGCTTTTTTCGTTACCGTTTGTTTGTAACGATTCGTCGGACTTCTGCGACAGATTTCAGGAAGAACGAAAGAATCGTCTTCTTTAAAAATCGTAACAACTGTCTATTTAAAATTATGAAAACCAAATTATTCCTGTTTCTGTTTATGTTCCTATCGTTGATGTCTTTTGCTCAGACGAAGGCAAATCCGGAAGATGCAGCCATTAAACAATCACTGTCGTATTTCGTGAATACCATTAAAACAAAGAAAATCGATCAGTCGGTGAACTGCATTTATCCGAAATTTTTCACGGTGATTCCGAAAGATCAGATGACGCAGATCCTGAACATTACCTACAACAATCCTTTTATGAAGATTGAAGTTCAGGATTTTAAGTTTGGGAATATTGCAAAGCCGGAACAGATTGACAAAGAATATTTCTCCATCGTCAATTACTTTCTCAAGCTGAAATGCAATGTCGGTTCCCTGAATGAAGACATGAAAAAGAAGATTCATGCGATGCTGATTCAAAAGTATGGGAAAAACAATGTACAGTATGCTGCAAAGGAAAATTCTTACGTCATCAACGCCAATATGAAAGCCTGTGCGGTTTCCAAAGACAAAAAATACTGGAAGTTTGTGATCCTCGAAAATGAATACAAGTCTCAGTTGGTAAAAGTGCTGCCGAAGAAGATTTTAGATAAAATTTAAAATTTTGAATTTATTTATTGAAAACCATCCGAAAGGGTGGTTTTTTTGTTGAAAATTCGGGGAAAATACGGTTTTCCGTAAGGAATTTATATTTTACATTTATACTTTTAACAAATAAAAAAATAATAATTTAAAATAAAATTTTATGAAGAAGTATTTTCCAATTTTATTATCAAAAGCAGGTGAATTGACTGCTCTATCTAAATTATCTGAACCTGTGAAAAATCAACTTACTCCAATAATACAAGTATTGCCGGATAGTCTTGAAAGTATTATTACTTTTGCGTCAAATTGGGACTTTGAAGGGAATGAAATATTCTTAGATTTTTCATTGTTTGGTAATAATAATTTACCTTTAAGAAGTTTTATTAGTGATTTAGTTAATTTAAATGTTAATATTGTTCCTGTTATTAATCATAATGCAAATCCAGAATATATTGACTTGTTAGAAAGATTATTCTTAGATGGAGAGATTGAAAAAGTTAGTTTTAGATTCTCAAATAGTATTGGAGGTTTTATTAATTTTAATAGGATGCTTGCAGAAATGCTTAATTATTTAAATATATCTGAAAGTCAAGTTTCTATTTTATTGGATTTTGGTTTGGTGGATGAGAATAATTATAACAACTCCGCAGCTTTAGCAATAAATATAATTCAATCCATTCCTAATTCGGAGGATTTTGATAATATAGTGGTAGCTTCTGGATCTTTTTTAGAAAATTTAGGATCTCTTAATCCACCAGATAGAGTTTACAGATTGCAGCGTTACGAATGGAATATTTGGAATTTAATAATTACTCAGATACAACAGAACAATATAAAATATTCTGATTATGGTATAAAATATCCTTACTATACAGAAGCTAACTTTCAAGGAAGTTGCAGTATTAAGTATACTGTTGAGTCAGAGTATGTTATTTATAGGGGTGAGGTATCAAGCAACCATAGAGATGGAAATGGGCAATACATAACTTTTTCTGGAAGACTAATCAATAGTAATGATTATATGGGAGAAAACTTTTCTTGGGGTGACGAAAAAATTAATTTTTATGCCTCACAGGATTTAAAAGATCCAAAAAAGAAAACTGGAAATGCAACAAGCTGGGTTGAAATTAGTCAAAATCATCATTTGACTTTAATTCATAGCCTTTTATAGTTTAATTCTTCCATTCAACTCTATTTTTTAATTTTTCTCTAACGTTATTAGATAGAATTTTAATATCTAAGTTGGATGAAAGAATTTCGCAGAGTATCCAATTTCTATCTTTTTTTTTGAAAGGAATTTGATACTCTGTTAAAATATCTATAATTTCATTTCTCCATAAAAGTTTTGCAATGAAAAAACCATCTTTGTTTTTATTAAGTTTAGGTTTTCTAATGATTGTAATATCATTTTCGCAACATTCAATAAGTCCAATGAATTTAGGAATAAACTCTAAAATTTTTTTACTATATTTTTTTTCCGTTACTATAGATAAATAGTCAAAAACCTTTGTATAAGCCTCGATTTGTGAAGGTAATCTCTGTAAAGTATCTGAAGCACTTTTTATTTCATATCCATGAAATGCTCCATTTATAACAGCAATATCGATCCTAGCTTTAGCGACTGGAAGATTAAGTTCATCAACAACTTTAGATTTATTATCATTAATATAAGATACTAATTCTTTTTCTTTCAGAAGCTTACGTATACATAAATCTTTCATAGTTGAAGAATTCAAAGTGTAGTTGCAAATGTACGTTGTTTTTATGAGTGAAAATTACGGTTTACCGTAATTTTTCGTTTTGCAAATTTAAAGGTTATGGCTACTTCTCCCAAATAAAAACCTTATTTTTATATAAAATAACTCATGAAAAACTCACTCCCCAATTTCCGCTCAATCTAAAAAACCATGTTAGAAAGAAACCATCTTGAACCTTGCGGAAGCAGTTCGAGCCATAGAAGTCTCGGCAGCTTTGTGAAAATCATGAATGCACTCATGGGAGACGTGTATGCAGAACTGTATTTTCTGGAAATTCCCTCTTTCGATACCGAAAGAATTCTGTTTGTAGAAAGGAAAAAAGGAATAGAAAACTACCGCATCGTTTATAAAATTGCAGAACGTGCGATCCGCCTTTCGGAAGGTAACGAAGAAGAAAGAATTTTAGAATATCAAAGAAAACTGTCACCGGATTCTTATAAAATATTGCAACAATTGTTTGAAAGCGCGCTTTACCAGACGAGATATCCTAAAGAGCGTCGTATTGTTCTCGACGGAGTGCAATATTATTTCTCCAACATTTTGAAAATGGGAAAAATCTCATCGCCCGAAGAGAATTCTTTAATCGGAAAACTCATAGATATCTGCGAAAAAATAAAAAATATGATTCAGTCAGACAACAGACCATTGGTTTTTGAAGATGATTTCAGAGGTGAAATGGAAGATTTAATCAGGGAAATTAATGGTGATTTAGAATAGTAATGAATGGTTTTCTTTTCATTCTGAGGAAGAATTCCAGAAAGGCATTGTCTGATTTTTTATAAAGACTCTTCGACAGGCTCAGAGTGACATCTCGAATACTAAACGAAAGACAAAACAATGAATGATTGTCAACAATTCTTTTGTCTGCCAACATCTTTAACGGTCGCTTGTCATTCTGATTGAAATTTTGCGAAGCATTATGGAAAGAAGAATCTTTTTGAATGATCTCCCGCGGATTGCGCAGATTTTTTTTTCAATGTAAAATTGTTTGTACTCTTTCAATGTCTTACAGCATTTTTGTCATCCTGAAAGGATCTCAGCATAGTACAATTAATTTTAAAATATCAATGACTAAAACATTCAGAAAAAGAGACTCTTCGACAGGCTCAGAGTGACACCGCGAATACTAACTGTAATATCTTAACAATGAATAATTGATAAAGGTAGTTTTAAGGTATAAAATTATAAACAATCCTATGTCATTCTGACGAAGGAAGAATCTGAAAATACACAGTTGTACTCAATGATGATAGAGACTCTTCGGCAGGATCAGAGTGACACCGCGAATACTAATTGTAATATCTTAACAATGAAAGATTGTTTTTAGTAAAACCTTTAACGCTACATTGTCATCCTGAAAGGATCTCAACGATACATTAAAAACTTTGTTTAGATGCTTTCAGCATGACATACTGTAAATAAATCACCCGAAATAAGTATTCCATAAATAAAAGGGAAATCTTACCTTAGCAGTACACTAAATTTAAAACTTTTAACTATGGCTTACGATTTTAAAATCCGTTCCGCAGTTACTTCCACAGGAAAAACCGCGTATTATGCAAAAGTAACCGGTCTTACAGATCCGGAATTTTTCGTGGCTTACAAGACGAAATATGAACAGAGATTCGGACTTTACAATGTTTCGGTTTCTAATAATCTCGTGTACAATGCCGCCGATTATGTGAACGAATTCGGTTTTTGGGCATACTTTATCGAGGCTACCGCGAAAGTGGAAAGTCAGGGCTCTTTTCTCTGCCTGAATACCTATGACAGAGCTTACTTTACGTTCGGTTTCATGCAGTTTGCGGCACACGTTCCGAATGGAGATTTTGTAAGATTTTTCAGAAAACTGCTTACCTTACCAAATGCTTTGGAATACTTCCCGAGACTTCGCCTGATTAATGACCGCATTTTCTATAAAAATGATGCAGGAGCCACTTCTCAGCTTGAAAACGACAGCAGTTCTCAAAAGCTGATGGAATATCTGAATCCTACCACCAATGAAGTGGAACAGCAGGAACTCATCTGCTCGGCAAGATTTATCCATTGGGCTTCCAACGACCCGAAACACAGAAGGGTACAGGTAGAGCATTCCATCAGTCTGTATAAAGAAAATATGAAAAAATACAGCAAAAGGCTGAATCTGAACGGTTATCCTGCAAAAGTGTGTTTTATGATCTGCGATATTCTGCATCAGGGAAGAGGAACGTATGACAGGATCAGTTATGCGCTGGATACCGACAGTCACGAAAAAGCATTCCAGAATTTGTGTACGATAGGAAACACCCACTATCCGACAAGAATCAACGGACTGAAAGCCCATTTGAAGAAGCTGGAACAGGCAGGATTGTTCAACAAAAAATATAAAGCTGACACGAATGAGTTTGTGTAGAAATCAGCTTAAAGAAATATAAAAACAGACGGTACAAATGAATGTACCGTCTGTTTTTTTAGTGAATAAGAATTTTACAGATTGTTGGGAATTGTCACTATTTCAGGATCGATCCACAGTTAACACCCACGGTTTCCATTTTCTTTCTGATCCCCATTTTTTCTGCTTTTTTCGCAAGTTCTTCCTTTTCTTTTTTGTCTTTCATCGCATTCAGCTTGTCCAGCATTTTAAGCTCGTCAGTGGTTAATTTTGCTCCAAGATCTTTGGTAAGACAGTCTGCAAATTTTTCAGCCTTTTCTTTAGGGGTTCCTTCTTTTACCATGCTTTCAGAAATGTCTTTATACATTGCTTTTAAGATGGATTCTTTGGAACTATTCGTAGTCTGTACTTTTGTTTTGGCTTTAGACTGCGCCATTACGATCTGGCTGCTGCATACAAGGATCATGCAGAATGCAAAAATGAGTTTCTTCATGTTTATTATTTTAGGGGCTAAAAGTAGGATAATTTTTTGAGAGTTGAGATACGGAATAAAATTTATTTTAAAGTGCTTCAGTGGATGAAAAATGTTTAACAATTTTTCATTGTTTTAAATATTGCATATAGTATTCGCGGTGTCACTCTGAGCCTGCCGAAGAGTCTCTTTTTCTGAAGGATTTGGATTATTATCTCCCGCAGATTCTGCAAATTTAACAGATGATTAAGTTAAAAATCTGCATAATCTGCTCAATCAGCGAGAAACCAAAAAATAAAATAACTTTTAAAACATTTGGAGGATGATTTATTTACGGTATGTCATGCTGAAAGCATCTAAACAAAGTTTTCAATGTATCGTTGAGATCCTTTCAGGATGACAAAATGATGGGAATACATTTGAGAAAGTACAAACAATTTTAAATTGAAAAAAATCTGCGCAATCTGCAAAATCCGCGTGAGATCATTCAAAAAGATTCTTCTTTCCATCATGCTTCGCAAAATTTCAATCAGAATGACATAATTGTGTTAATGATGTTACCAAAGAAAATAACGAAACAATTTTCATTGTTTAAATATCGTAATAAGTATTCACGGTGTCACTATGAGCCTGTCGAAGAGTCTCTTCATCAGAATTTTAAACAAAAAAACCGCCCTTAAAAGAGCGGTTTTAAGATTAATCTGTTTTAGGATCATTATTCTTTTTTCCCTGTCTTCTTGCCAGAACAATATTGGCAAAATAATTCCTGCCGTTATTAATGATCGCCAGAACATTCTGATAAAAAATATCCTGCTTCACATCGGCTAACGTTGCGATGTAATTGCACATCTGTTTGTAATCTGTGGTCAGCGTCTGTCTCAGCATCTTGACATCATAGGTCTGTTTCTGGGAAGTCTTAAAAGAACGGTGCGAAAAAAGATCATTAAAATCCGTATTGGATTCTGCCAGATGATTGATGAATTTTACCAGCCCCAAAGCTGAAACCGCTGCGCTGTATTCTGAAGAAAGCAGCTTTTCCAGCATTGTATTCAGGCGGATGGTTTCTTCTTCGTAAGAATCGTCCTGCACATTTTTATACTGATCCAGAAGAATTTTTACGAAAGCATAGGCATTCTTTTCGGTTTCTGTTTTAGCGTTTCTGTACGGTTTTATGGCATCTCTCAGCGCCTGCATGTCGGCATCACGAATATCGTCCAGTTCAGCGATTTTTTTAGATTCTTCACTGGCACGTATCTGATCGAGTGCGCTGTTATACGTGGGAATCTGTGCCTGTATGGCATCGTACATTCTTTTAAAATCCGGGTCTGTTTCTGCATTCAGGGCAGAAGCTGCAAAATCTTCATAGAAACGGATGATAAGCTGCCCGAATTCGGCATGATGCAGTTTTGTGGCATCCATCGAAATTAGTTTTTTCATGTGCGTTATATTTTATTATTATATCTGCCACAGAGGATCAGGGTCTTACTGAGTCTGCGGATATTTTTTTTCTCTATCTTCAGAAATTTCCGACGGCAAACTGTAAGAGGTTCTTATCGTCGGAAATTCCGGCAGGGCAAACCACTATCAAAGTAAGCTTTCGGAGATCTCCGGCGGCGCAAACCAAAACAGTTTCGGGTCGTCGGAAATTCCGACGGAGAGAACCCGAAGAGGATGAGACTTTCGGAAGTTTCCGATAATGCAATCCTGAATTTTATGTTTTTTCTGTAAACTTTCCGGCAGCTTTTTTTATTCTCCTGTGCTGTTTTATTTTTTGTTGCCATGCTCTCTTTCAAAGAGTTTCATCAAAAATATAAAAATTCTTATAATGCCTGTACAAAACAGAGAACAGTTATTATTCTGTACATATATAGATTGATTTTTTTATGTATGTCATGCTGATAGCATTAAAACAAAATTTTCAATTGATCGTTGAGATCCTTTCAGGATGATAATGTAACGTTAAAGGTTTTACTAAAAACAATTCTTCATTGTTAAGATATTACAGTTAGTATTCGCAGTGTCACTCTGAGCCTGTCGAAGAGTCTCTGTCATCATTTAGTAAGATCGTATATTTTCAGATTCTTCCTTCGTCAGAATGACATAGGATTGTTAATCATTTTATATGTTAAAATAGCCTTTAACAATTACTTATTGCTAAGATAACACAGTTAGTATTCGCGTTGTCATTCTGAGCTTGTCGAAGAGTCTCTTTTTCTGAATGTTTTATTTATTGATCTCTGTTATTTTAAATCATTGTTTAGATCCTTTCAGGATGACAAAAAAGCTGTAAAAACATTTGAGAAAGCACAAACAATTTTACATTGAAAAAAATCTGCGCAATCTGCACAATCTGCGAGAAACCAAAAAATAAAATAACTTTTAGAACAATTGGCGATGATTTATTTACAGTATGTCATGCTGAAAGCATCTAAACAAAGTTTTCAATGTATCGTTGAGATCCTTTCAGGATGATAATGTAACGTTAAAGGTTTTACTAAAAACAATCTTTCATTGTTTAAATAACACAGTTAGTATTCGCAGTGTCACTCTGAGCTTGTCGAAGAGTCTCTTCTTCAAAATTTGAAACAAAAAAACCGCCCTTAAAAGAGCGGTTGTGTATGATATTTTACCAGTTCTTATCAATCATATAAATAATCTGCGTCAGAGTACTTGCTCCGAGCAGAAGTTCTCTTCGGTTTACCTTTTCAAAAGTATCTTCCTCAGTGTGGTGGATGTCGAAATACCGCTGAGAATCGGGAACCAGTTCCGCGGTCGGAATTCCCAGATCATGAAGCGGATAAAGATCTGTCCCGGAATAGGTATTTTTAAAATCATAAATTCCGTAAGGTAAAAACAGGTCTGCCCAACTCTGGATCTGCTTTCTTTTTTCGTTATCCATATCAAGGGAAATTCCTCTTGGGGTAAATCCTCCGGCATCCGTTTCTATGGCAAAAAGATGCTTTTCGTTATTTTCTTTCACCGTTTTACCGTACATAACGCCGCCTTTTACGCCGTTTTCTTCATTGGCAAAACAAACGACACGGATGGTGTGATTATTCTGGATGCCTAAATTTTTAAAAGTTCTCAGAACTTCAATGCTCTGTACGATTCCGGAACCGTCGTCATGGGCGCCTTCACCCACGTCCCACGAATCCAGATGTCCGCCGACAACGATTACGCTTTTATCTTTCTTTCCGGTAATTTCTCCGATCACAGAGTGGGAGAGTTTTTCGCCCTTCATGCCACAGTTGGAGTTGAGTTTAGCGGTAATTTTCTGTGATTTTAAAAGTTCTGCCAGTTCGTCCGCCGTTGTGCTTCCAACCGCAACAGCAGGAATTTTTTTACCATCCTGATAACGCATGGAACCTGTATGCGGAACATCATCAAAGGCAGAGGAAAGAGAACGGATAATCGCAAACTTCCCACCTTTTTTAGCCGTTAATGAAGCAGCGGTAGATCTGTATTTTGCGGCATCACCATATCCTCTGAAAGTTTCTATATACGTCTGGCTGAAAGGATAATTGAAGAACACAATTTTATCCTTCACCTGCTCCGGCGAAAGTTTATCGTATTCTTCCATGGATCTCACCATGATAATTTCTCCTGAAACATCTTTTCCTCCTGTTCCTTCAGAATTTCCCAGAGAAAGCATTTTTAAGCTTTTCCATTTTCCGCCGGAGGTTTTGATGTGTAAAGATTCTTTTCCGCGAACCCACACCGGAACCATTACTTCCTGTAGCCAGACTTTATCGGCTCCTGCATCACGAAGCTTCTGTTCTGCCCATATTACGGCTTTTTCGTAGGATGCTGAACCGCTGAGACGATGACCGATATTTTTGGTTAATTCTCTCAGTTCGTTGTATGCTTTTCCTTTATTTAGTATTTCCGTAGAAATTTTTGCAAACTGTATGGAGTCTTCTTTTGCCTGACCAAAAACCGTCAAGCCCAGAAGTGTTAAAGTTGTTCCTAATATCTTTTTCATTTTAAATATCCAATGATTAATTAAATGTAGGTTATTGAATTCGTTTTAAAATTCAATATAATTCAGCTTTGTATCTTTTATGTACAACAGAATATTCTTTGCCAATTTATATGAAGATTCACGGTCAATCGGAATGCTTTTTAAAAGACAGTTTTCATTTCTTTCCCAGATCTCAATTTTTTCATCAAAAAGCAGTATGAATTTTTCATCATTAAAAAAGATAAGCTCCGAAAAGTCCTCAATTTTAATGCTTTTAGAATGGTTAAAGCTCCCGTTGGATAATTTCCGGATGCAGAGATTCTTATCATCCGCTAAATAGTTTTCAAAAGCAAGCTCCTGCAGATTTTCATTGATAACGTAATGATGTCCCAACTGATCTATTTTTTCAGAATATAAAATATCAATATGATCATGCGAATGTATATTTAAAACAACATGCAGAAATTTTGGGTCGTCACGGTCTTTACAATAGAGCGTTACTGTGAGAATATTGCTGTCGGATGAAGAAAAAAATTCAGACCTACCCTCATAGTAAAAATACATAAATTCATATTCATCAAAATTTTCATCAAAAAATTTCGTTAAATCATATTCCTTAAAATCTTTCAGGTCTGTGAGGGTTAAATCTTCCCGAAAAATATAATTTTTTAAAATGTGTACACTTTCGAACTGCTTTGGCTTTCTTAAAGCAATTTTTCCGTCAGAATTTATTTTTAAATGCCAAGAACCAGCACTCAGATAAAAATTATCTTCATCAACCGGATGAAACTCTATTCTGCTGTACGGTGTAAAAGAGATTTTTTCATCCAGTAAAATTTCCCTTATAATAAGATTCTTCAGATCTAATACCTCAAAAAACAATTCAGAATTTTGTTTTATCTTGAGCTGTATAATCTGCTGTTTTTCCGGAATGTAATCTGTTTTTATGATTTTAAAACCATTGAGGTTACTTCTTGATATCAAGTCGTCGAAAATATTCATTCCCCAAAAGTATTTACCAGTTTTTATCAATCATAAAAATCATTTGCGTCATCGCCACCGCCCCGAGAAGAAGCTCTCTTTTGTTCACCTTATCAAATGTATCCTGTTCGGAATGATGATAATCGAAATATCTTTGCGTGTCTACCACAAGCTCAGCCAAAGGAATATCCATTTTCTTTAAAGGAGAAATATCCTGAATGGCTTCTGTCTGGTCAAAATCGTAAACGCCGTAAGGAAGAAAATAATTTTTCCATTCGAAAATCTGTTTTCTTCTCTGCGGAGACATATCCAGAGAAAATCCTCTCGGAGAATAGCCTCCTGCATCGGTTCCCAGTGCAAAAATGTGCTTTTCATCTTTCTTCTTCACGTACGCTGCATACATTTCGCGCCCCTGTCCGCCGTTTTCGCTGTTCGCGTAGAAAACAACGCGTATCGTGTGGTTATTTTCAAGACCTAAAGCTTTGAATGTTCTTAAAACTTCAATACACTGCGCGACTCCGGTTCCGTCATCAATTGCTCCTTCTCCGAAATCCCATGAGTCGAGCTGCGCACCCAAAACAATTACCTTAGAATCTTTTTTACCCTGAATTTCAGCAATGATATTCGGATTGGTGGTGTCGCCTTTGGATTGGGCTGTCATATTCAGTTTAGCGGTAACTTTCTGGTTTTTTAATAATTTTTCCAGTTCATCAGCCGATTTTACTCCGATGGATAAAGCGGGAATTCTTATTTTATCATCCGGTTCGTAATACACCATTTTTGCGTGTGGCGTATCGTCTGAAGCCGTGGTTAATGATCTTATAATTAATGCTTTCGCTCCGGTTTTAGCAATGACGGAAGCGGAAATAAGTTTGGATTTTGCAGTGATTAAATAAGAATCGCTTGTATTGATGATCTTTGGATCCATCGGAAGATTCACAAAAACGATTTTATCTTTCAGTTGTCCCACCGACATGGCGTTAAGCTCTGAGGTAGAATTGATGAGTACAATTTCACCGGTAAGATCTTTTCCGCCCGTTCCTTCAGAATTTCCGAAAGAAAGCATTCTGATGTTTTTCCAGTCTCCATTGGCGGTTTTTATCTGCAGAGATTCTTTTCCTCTGATCCAGACCGGAGCTTTGGCTTCCATTCTCCAGATCATATCGATCCCGATTTCTTTAAGTTTTTTTTCTGCCCAGTCTACAGCCCTCATGTAACCCGGCGTTGCACTGAAACGCGGCCCGATTCCTTTGGTAAGCTGTCCCAGATTTTCGTACGCCGTTCCGTTGGTCATGATCTCGTCGGAAATCTTTTTAAATTCATCGTGGTAATTGAATTTTTCGCCGACAGCAGTTTTCTTAACCGGCTTTTTAAGAGGTTTTTTTTGAGAAAATAAAAATCCACCCAAAAAGAGTGGAATGATAATGAATATTTTTTTCATTTTTTATTTACCTTTTCTTTTCCGCAGATAAAAGTAGGGAAAAAATAGTAATTTTTAAGGTTTCATATCGTACATTAATAGTGCGGTAACCAATTTAGGCTCAATGAAAGTACATTTCGGAGGCATGCTGAGTTTCAGGTCTGAAATTTTAATCATATCATTAAAACTTACAGGGTAGATTCCGAATCCTGCTTTACCTTCTCCGTTGTCTACTTTTTCTTTAAGATGATTGATTCCCTCAATATTGGAAGTTCCTTTTACGTAAGAAATTTTCTCCGAGCTGTCCGGATCTTCAATTTTTAAAATATCTTTAAAGATGTATTTGTCTAAAAGATGATGATCCAGATTATCCAGAGACATTTCCTGAGAACGAAGGTCGTGCTTTACGTGAAGGGAGTAAAATTTACCGTCCATATACATCGAAATGTGGAATTTCTGGGAAGGAAAATATGCCGTTTCTCCTTTTTCGTGGATCAGGAAATATTTTTCCAGTTCCTTTAAAAATTCTTCGTTCGAAAGACCGTTAAGATCGGTTAAGATTCTGTTGTAATCGTGGATTTTTATCGACTGGTTGGAAACGATAAAGCTGTACACGAAATTGTAATGTTCCGTTCCGTTATGTCTTTTGTTTTTTTCTTTCTGATGTTTGGCGTTCAGTGCAGTGGAACCAATTCTGTGGTGTCCGTCTGCAATGTAAAAAGAATCGATCTGATCGATCACTTCCTTAAACTGCTGCAATTTTAAACGGTTATCGATTCTCCAGATTTTATGACGGATTCCTTTGGTATCCACATGATTGAAGATCGGAACGTTTTTCTCCTCATGGTTCATCAGCAGTTCGATTTTCGAATTCGCCGGATAGGTAAGAAGTACAGGTTCTGCCTGAAGATTTACTTTTTCAAGATAATGAGCCAGTTTTTCCTTTTTCTGGGGAATGGTACTTTCGTGTCTCTTGATTTTTCCGTTCCAGAAATCTTCGATGCTCGCCAAACCGAGAAGCCCTCTGAAAACCTGTTTGTTGGGATAAATCTGTTCATAAAGATAGTACGCAGAATTGTCCTGAACGAGTTTTTTCTCTTCCATCAATTCTTCAAAAGTCGACCGGATCTTCCTTAAATTCCTGTCGATATCTTTGGATTTACTTACGACATAAGGCTTTATCATGTTGATGTAAGTGTCTTCCACCTGAGCTTTTTCCGCGATCTCTTCCTGCGTAAAATTGTCCAGAGGATGAGTAGGGAAGGTGCTCTCATAGTCTTTATGAGGTCTTATTCCACGAAAAGGTTTAAAAATAGGCATATTTTAGTTTATAGTTTCTTTAATCTTAATAATCTGTTCTGCAAGCTCGAGTCCGATTTTTTCCTGTGCATCCACGGTATTTCCGCCTACATGCGGAGAAAGGGAAAGCGAAGGATTCATCAGCAGAAGCACTTCCGGAGTGGGTTCTTTTTCAAAAACATCCAGTGCAGCTCCGGCAACTTTTCCGGATTCGATGAAGTCTATCAGGGAAACTTCATTCATCACACCTCCTCTTGCAGTATTTACAATGTAGACTCCGTCTTTCATTTTTTCAAACTGTGGCGTGTCTATGATATATTCGTTTGTTTTCGGCGTATTGAGACTGATGAAGTCTGTATCTTTTAAGAATTTATCCATATTATTGGTGGAAGTAATTTCGAAACTAACAGTTTGTCCGTCGAAAAATTCCAGTGTAAGAACTTTTGTTTTAGGCTTTCTGGTAAGCACTTTCACTTTCATACCCAGAGAAATTCCCATTTTTACAACTTCCTGTCCGATACTTCCAAAGCCGATAACACCCAATGTTTTTCCTGAAAGTTCGTATGCTTTCGAAAAGGATTTTTTCATAGCGTTGAAGTGGGTTTCTCCTTCCAAAGGCATTAACCTGTTGGATTCATGAAGAAATCTTGCCAGTGAAAAGAAATGTGCAAACACCAATTCTGCAACCGATTTTGAGGATGCAGTCGGCGTATTGATGATGTAGATTCCTTTATCAATAGCGTATTCCACGTCGATATTATCCATCCCGATTCCGCCTCTTCCGATAATTTTAAGACTAGGACAGGCATCAATGAGATCCTGTCTTACTTTGGTAGCGCTTCTTACCAAAAGAACATCCACGTTATTCTCGTTGATGAAATTAATGACGTGATCCTGTGCAACTCTGTTGTCCAGAACCTCAATTCCGGCATCTTTAAGTGCCTGTTCTCCTGCTTTCGAAATTCCGTCGTTGGCTAAAACTTTCATGGTTTTATTTTGACTTAAATATTTAATGGTTCAAAATTTAAACAGTCACGCAAATTAAGAAAATTTAAAATAACATTAAATATTTGTTAAGTATTTGAAATTTAATAATTTATATTATTTTATGGATTTCATAACATCTACTAAAACCTGTACGCTTTCAATCGGCAAAGCATTGTACAAACTAGCTCTGTAACCTCCCAGACTTCTGTGTCCGTTCAGTCCGCTGATTCCCGCAGCTTTCCATGCCGCATCAAATTCTTCTTTTTTGCTCTCGTCTGTAATTTTGAAAGATACATTCATTAAAGAACGGTCTTCTTTTACGCAGAATGTTTCAAATAAAGGATTGCTGTCGATCTCATCGTATAACAGTTTTGCTTTTGCTTCGTTTCTGCCTTCCGCAGCGGCAATTCCACCATTGTTTTCCAGATGCTGTAACGTTAACAGAGAAGCGTAAACAGGGAAAACCGGCGGTGTGTTGTACATAGATTCTTTAGAAATATGCTGAGCATAATCCAGAATAGAGAACATATTTTCTCTTCCTGTTTTTCCTAAAATTTCTTTTTTAATGACCACCAAAGTTACTCCTGCAGGTCCCATATTTTTCTGAGCTCCGGCATAGATCAAATCAAATTTTGAAAAATCTAATTGTCTTGAGAAAATATCAGAACTCATGTCACAAACCATTAAAGTATCTACTTCAGGGAAAGATTTCATCTGAGTTCCGTAGATGGTGTTATTGGAAGTGCAGTGGAAATAATCATATTCTGAACCTACGGTGTAATCTTTCGGAATGAAAGAATAATTTTCTTCTTTTGAAGAACCTACAACGTCTACGGTTCCTACTTTTTTAGCTTCTTTAATAGCTCCTGCAGCCCACGTTCCGGTATCCAGATAAGCTGCTTTTCCGCCTACTTTCATCAGGTTGTAAGGAACCATGGCAAACTGCAGACTTGCGCCGCCTCCTAAATATAAAACTTCGTAATCATCTCCTAAATTCATCAGTCTTTTTACGATAGCGCGTGCTTCATCCATTACCGCTACGAAATCTTTGCTTCTGTGCGAAATTTCAAGAAGAGAAAGTCCGATTCCGTTGAAATCTAAAATTGCCTGTGCAGATTTTTCGAAAACTTCCTGTGGTAAAATACATGGTCCTGCGCTAAAGTTGTGCTTTTTGCTCATATTATTATTTTTTGGGATTTTCTGTAAAAATTTCTTCTTACAGATTCATTTATAGTTTCTTATTGAATTATTCTGAGTTTTTGTATATAAAAAACCGCCTCATGATTGATGAGACGGCAGTTTTTTATTCTCCGTGTAAGAATGCTTTCTTATTAAGCAGTGCTTCTTCAGATTCTACATGATCTTCATCCGGAACACAGCAGTCTACCGGACAAACGGCTGCACACTGTGGTTCCTCATGGAATCCTTTACATTCTGTACATTTATCTGTTACAATGAAATAAACATCATCACTTACAGGTTCCTGCGGCGCATCTGCATCCACTGTAAGACCTGATGGTAATGTTACGGTACCTTTCAGTTCTGTACCTTCTGAAGCTTTCCAGTCTACTGCTCCTTCATAAATTGCATTGTTTGGACATTCCGGTTCACAGGCTCCGCAGTTAATGCATTCATCAGTTATTTTAATAGCCATCGCTAATTTTTTTTAAATTTGCACAAAATTACAAAATATTCCCCAATTTTAAAGCAATTATGAATACCGAAAATCAAGTTTTAGGACTTACGACACTAAGCCAATATATAAAAGACTTTTTAAATAAAAATCAGGAGGATTATAATGATAACGATTCAGACTTTGAATTGTTACTGAAACGATCTGAAATTGAAAATCCATGGTTTACCATTGAAAACCAGAAGTTTGCTTTGAAACAGTGGACGGATCTTCTTACGGAAGAAAATATTGCCGACTGGCTGAAAGAATATCAGATTTCAAAGACTACAAGAAGAGTAGGGCTTATTCTTGCAGGAAATATTCCTTTGGTGGGATTTCATGATGTAATTTCTGTGGTGCTGAGCAATCATATTCCGGTGATCAAGCTTTCTTCAAAAGATAAATATATGATTCCGTTTTTATTAAAGAAATGGAATGAATTTTCGGAAGGAAATGTCTCGTTTGAATTTGTAGAGAAACTGGAGAATTTTGATGCGGTAATTGCTACAGGAAGCAACAATACAGCAAGATATCTGGAATATTATTTTAAAAATCATCTGAATATCATCAGAAAAAACAGGACTTCCATCGCTGTTTTAAAAGGGGATGAAACTGAGGGGGAGCTTAAGCTTCTGGCGGAAGATATTTTCCGTTATTTCGGTTTGGGATGCAGAAATGTAACCCGGCTTTTTATTCCTCAGGATTTTGTTATCGACAGATTATTTGAAAGTTTTCTGGATTTTCAGGAGATCATCAATCATAATAAATATGCCAATAATTATGATTACAACAGGGCGGTTTATCTTTTAAATCAGGATAAATTCTGGGATAATAATTTTGTGATGCTGAAGGAAGATGAAAAATTATTCAGTCCGCTTTCCGTGATCAATTTCAGCAGATATTCTTCTCTGGATGAAGTGAAAAGTTTTATTTCGGAAAACGAAGAAAACATTCAGTGTGTGGTGGCGAAAGATGAGCTTGGTTTGGATTCCATTAAATTGGGAGAAGCCCAAAATCCGGGGTTGAATACGTATGCGGATAATGTAGATACGATGAAATTTTTATCCGTAATATAATTCTTTGTATCTTGCTGTCAGCAAATCATTTTATTATGAAAAAAATACTTCTGATTGTTGCGGCTTTGGCTTTTCAGGCGGGTTTTTCGCAGGAAAGCAAAATTAAAGTTGTTGAAAGCAAGAAAATAGAACTTACTTCGGAATTGAGTAAAGATAAAATCGACTTTTATCATCCGTATTTTCTGAAATTTGTGGATGCATTGAAAAAATCGGATAAAGAAGCCGTCAATACTCTGATTTCAGATAAGGTGAAAAGCATTGTTTCAGATAATGTCATTCAGAAATTATCGGGCGGAATAAGCTTTGAACGTACATTTGAAGTGTATAAATCCGGCTACCAGAAACTGCTGGATAACGAAACTTATCCGACGATTCAGTATAAATATAAAGACGATACGCTTTCTCCTCCAAGAGATCTGGTTACTGTGGTTTTCGAAAATGACGGTAAAATCTTAGGAGTAATGCCGGATTACAGCAGGTAATTTACAAAAGATAAGCAATACGGAATCGTGTATTCCGTTTATTGTTTATTGAAAAAGTTTAAGCATAATGAAAAAAATACTTTTAGTTCTTTCCGTTTTGTCGGCGCCGTTTTTTCTTTCACAAAAGACGAAAAATGTGAAACCGGAAACAAAAAAGAACACAAACACAAATGTAGCCACCGATGCAAAACCCTCTTTAAGTCTTAGCAAGGAGGAGATTGAACTCTACAACGGAAAATTTCTGAAATTTATCGCAGCCCTGAAGGTTTCTGACCGAAAAGCCATGGATGAACTTTTATCCGAAAAAGCCAAAACTATGGTAACAGATGTTGTCTACCAGAAGCTTGCCGCAGATATAAAGACGAACAAAACGTTTCAGATTATCAAAGCCAGTTATAAACCCTTAATTGACGGAAGTAGCCTGCCAATGATTCAGTATAAATATTCTGATGATAAAGCCGCTGAACCCAAAGAGGTGATTACGACAGTTTTTGAAACAGACGGAAAGATTATGGGAATAAAACCGTATAAGATTGTGAAGTAATTCAGAAAATTTTTGATAAAACACGATGAAAATTAAAATGTTAGGGATTCTCCTGATCAGCCAGTTTTGTTATTCTCAAAATATAATTCAGACTGATATTCAAGGCAAAAAGCTCAATGATTTTGTTCAGTTGGAGAATAAATTAGGAAGCAAAATTGTTAAGACAGATGAAGAGTATATTTCTTTCGAGCCCGTTCTTCAGCCTGTTATTTTTGAAAGAAAAGAAAAGGAAATCCCAAATCTTCGGGTATTTTATAAAGCCTATAAAACCGATTCTGTTATTGCGGAAATTCTTTATGAATGGGATGTTTACAATTTTAATAAAGGCGAAAATGTGAAGAAACCTGTGAGCTTTAATAAAGCCATGATAAAGAAATATGAAGAGCTTATCAGCGAGGTTTCGAAAAAATATGGCAAAAGCCATCAGAAAGGAAATTTGAATAATCTCAATCTCCTTAATTCCAAAGAAGGACTCCACCGAAGTGATGAATGGAAGATTAAAGACAGTATAAATATCTTTGCCTATATTGATCTTTCGGAATATTATGAAAGACAAGGAATGATGGCTACAGTTCCCGGACATAAAATTAGATTGTATGTAAAAAATGAGCGAAAAGAAGATGATGGAAATGCGTTAGGAAAAGAGAAGGTAAGTTTATATACTATTGAATTTCTAAAATTTATTGAAAAGCTTAAAACTTCTGATTTTGCCGGAGCAAGAGATTTACTTTCAGAAAAAATTGCCGGTTCCACAACGGATGATATGCTTAAAACTTTAGCTGAAAACATTCATTTTGATAAGCAGATTGATGTTTTTATGACGGGGTTTCAGTTGGTTAATGACGGAAGCCAATATCCGATGGTTCAGTTTAAATATAAAGAAGACGTTTCTCCTCCCAAAGAAATGATCACCGTTCTTTTTGAGGATAGCGGAAAAATTATAGGAATAAAACCTATGAAAAGATTAGAGTAACATATTAAAAAATAAAAACTATGATGACAGATGTTTTAGTGGCATATGCCAAAGAAGTTGAAAAGGCAGAATTTTATAAAAAAACGTATTTGCACGTTGCTTTGGCGATTCTTGCTTTTATTGGAGTGGAAACCGTATTGTTAAAAACCGTTCCGCCTGAAGTTATTGGGTTAATGTTTGGTGGAAGATATGTCTGGTTATTAATTATCGGAGTATTTTGGCTGGCTTCTGTATTGGCGAATAAATGGTCTCTTTCGCAAAGCAGATCAGTCCAGTATATGGGATTGGGATTTTATATTTTGCTTGAAGCGTTAATTTTTATGCCGATGATCTACATTGCAGTAGCGAATGTTGGCGGATCAATCATTTATCAGGCAGCAATGTTAACCATCGCGATGTTTGCAGGGATTTCTTTTGTAGCGTTTACTTCGAAAAGAGATTTTTCTTTCCTTAGAAATATTATTGTAATCGGAGGATTTATTTCTCTGGGATTAATCGTTGGCGGAATGATTTTCGGATTCGATCTTGGACTTTGGTTTTCGGTAGGAATGGTAATTCTGGCTTCTGCAACGATTTTGTATCAGACAAGCAAACTGAAAGATTCTTACACGACAGATCAGTATGTTGGAGCTTCTTTACAGCTTTTTGCTTCTATTATGCTTTTGTTCTGGTATATTTTGAGAATTTTAATGAGCAGAAGAAGCTAATTCAATAAGAGAAATTTTATAAACCCAAAAAATCCTGATGTCTTTTCATCGGGATTTTATTTTTGGTTTGTTTCTAAACACAAATGGCACTAATTTGAGCACTAATGACACTGTTTTTAAAAATATTTGTGCTTATTCGTGAAAACACATTTGTGAAATTCGTGTTTGAACTAAAACACAAACGGCACTAATTTTATCGCAAATGCCACAATTTTTAAAAATATTAGTGCTTATTCGTGGAAGAATATTTGTGAAATTCGTGTTTGAACTAAAACACAAATGGCACTAATTTGAGCACTAATGACACAATTTTTAAAAATATTCGTGTTTATTCGTGAAAGAATATTTGTGAAATTCGTGTTTAAATAAAAGCAATCGTGTTTAAAATTATCTGTCAATCGATCCTAAAACCTTCTGAGCAAAAGAATTTAAAGCATCTTTTTCGCTCATTCCGTTTTGTACGTTGGCGTGAACTTCCAGAGCTCCGCAGATATTCGTAATCAATTCTCCTGCAACGTTCATATCTTCTTCGGTAGTTCCTCGGAATTCTGTGAAGCTTTCTAAAACTTCTAACGTTTTTTCAAGATTTTCAGGAGTCTGGCTCTGATAAAACTGTCTGATGATCGGTAACTTCATGATTACAATTCGTTGAATAAATTAATTAAACTTTCTGCCTGATTAGACTGTACCTGATTCACCAATTCACCGTTTCTGAAGATTGCAAAAGTCGGAAGATTATCCACCGTTGCCAATTTTCTGCTTTCCGGTAATTTTTCTGCATCTACGTAAAGGAAAGGAATGTTTTCGTTTTCAGACGCCAGTTTTTTGAATTTCGGCTTCATGATTCTGCAGTTTCCGCACCATGTTGCACCGTACTGTACTACAACCTTTTCATTTTCGCTTACAATATTCTGAAGCGTATCTTCTGTTAATTCTGTATACATAATTTTAATTTGAAAATTTATTAATTTGAAAATGCTGAAAAATAGAAAATGAGATAATTCTTAAATAATCAATGTGATCAATTTTCAAATTATCTCATTTTCAAATTAGCACATTATCTTAGTTTTTCGCTAAATACTCTGCAGTAGAAGTTCTGTCTGCTTTCATCGCTTCTTTTCCTTCTTCCCAGTTTGCAGGGCAAACTTCACCGTGCTTCTGTACGTGCGTATAAGCGTCGATTAATCTTAAATATTCTTTTACATTTCTACCAAGAGGCATATCGTTTACAGACTCGTGGAAAATTTTCCCGGTCTCGTCGATAAGGTAAGTTGCTCTGTACGTAACATTAGAACCTGTGAAAACTTCTTCACCTTCGTCATTGTATTCGAAATCCTGATCTACAATTCCTAAAATGTTAGCCAACTGTCTGTGAGTATCTGCTAAAAGCGGGTAAGTAACGCCTTCAATACCTCCGTTGTCTTTTGAAACATTTAACCATGCGAAGTGTACTTCGTTGGTATCGCAAGAAGCACCGATTACTTTAGTGTTTCTTTTTTCAAATTCAGGTAAAGCTTCCTGAAAAGCGTGAAGCTCAGTCGGGCAAACAAAAGTGAAATCTTTCGGGTACCAGAATAAAAGAACTTTCTGTTGGTTTTCTGTAGCTTCCTGGAAGATGTTGATTCTAAGATCATCACCCATTTCAGACATTGCATCTACTGTTACATTCGGGAATTTTTTTCCTACTAAAGACATAATTTTCCTGTTTTTTTATTTTAAATTTTCAGGTGCAAATATAGAAATATTTCGTCTATCGAACAATTTGATTTCGATAAATAAAATCTATAATTATTTTTGATCTGATAGAAATAAAAAAGCCCTGAATTTCAAGGCTTTTTCATTATTAATAACCAAAAATCTCAGTCAAATTCAATTTCTTCACTTCACCGAGTTTCTGCATATCGGCTTCACTTACTTTATCCTGCGAAGCAACGAGACAGTAGGTGTAGCTTTTACCTTTCATTTCCTTGTCGTGGAAACTGTTGATATCTGCAAACGTCAGTTTTGGAGCCTGTTCGTAAGTATTCTTTCGGATATCCGTATTATTTCCAAGCTTCTGGGCTCTTAGATACGTAAAGATAATTCCGTCCTGCGTAATTCTTTCGGAGGCAATCGTTTTCTTCAGTCCGCTTTTTGCCGTTTCAAATAACTGATCAGATTTCGGAAGCGTTGTCAGAAGCTCATTCATCGCTGTGGTAGATTCATTGAATTTATCTGCCTGAGTTCCCACATAAGCCATAATCATATCTTTATCCTCTTTTTTGCCCGGAAGCGAGAAGTAAGAATAGGTAGAATAAGCCAAAGCTTTAGATTCCCTGATCGTCTGGAAAACTACAGAACCCATTCCGCCGCCGAAATAATTATTGAACAAATTCACGGTCGGAGTAATGCTTACATTATAAGGATCGCTGTTTCTTACCCAGAAAATTTCTGCCTGTACCATATCGTAATGGGCAAACAATACTTTATTCTTATCCGTAGGAATCTGGGTAAATGTTTTAGACTTCGGCATATCTTTCAGCGAAGCCGGAACTTTATGAATCAGCGTTAAAGAAGAAGCAACTTCGTTGGCTGATTTCGGACCGTAATGAAGAATTTTATGCTTGAAGTTGAATAAATCATGCAATACATTCACTAAATCTTCTGCTTTTAAGGCATCCAGTTCGGCATCGCTCAATACATTATTGAATGGGTTTTGAGGACCGTATTGTGCATAGCTTCTCAATCCGCTCATGATAGAACCTTTGTTCTGTTTCGCATTGGCTCTTGATTTTTTCAGCCTCACTTTATAAGAATCCAAAGCTTTCTGATCTGCCACACAGTTTTTAATTAAATCTTCAAACAGAGCCGCCGTTTTATCAAAATTTTCATTTAGACCTTCCAGTGTAACGTAGGTTTCTTCATTTCCTGCGCTTACATTGAAACTTGAAGCCAGTTTGTAAAATTCTTTACTGATGTCTTCCGAAGATTTATTTTTTGTTCCTAAATATTGCAGATATTCTGCTGCTAAAGGAAGAATTTTGTTATTCCATTTTCCGGCATCGAAATAATAATATAATCTGAAAAGATCATTGTCTGTATTTTTTACAGAAAGTACATCCACCGATTTTACTTTGCTTTTGGCAATATCTTTTTCAAAATTCAGCCATACCGGAGAAATCGGAGCTTCCGGCATTTCGTCGATCTTTTTCAGGAACGGCGACTGGTCTTCTCTGTTTACGGAAACCGGAGTAATCGTAGGTTTGTCTACTTTTACGATGTTTTTGTCTTCTCCTTTTCTTTTGTAAACCGCAACATAATTATTGTCTTTAAGATATTTAGATGCGAAATCCATAATATCTTTTTTAGTAAGCTTTGAAATTTCTTCAATATACTGAAGCTGGGTTTTATGGTCTACTTCGGAAGTGAATTCATCCATCAGAGATTCTGCTCTTGAGGTATATTTTTCATACTTCTGGATTACATTTTTCTTCTCATTATTCACGATCGACTGGATCAGATCATCAGAAAATTCTCCCTTTCTTAGCTTGTCGATTTCCTGAAGCAATAAATTCTTCACATCATCCAAAGACTGTCCTTCCGTAGGATTTCCCTGTAACAAAAGCGCCGAATAATCTTTCAGAACATACGGAAACGCATAAGCACCCAGTAATTTCTGCTTTTTAACAAGATCAAGGTCAATTAATCCTGCTTGTCCGTTCGTAAGCATACTTCCGATGAAATTCAGCATTCTTGCATCTTTTGTCGTAGCACCCGGAAAACGGAATCCGATCATGATGTTTTCAGGATTCGGGCCGTAAACTTCCCGGGTAATTGGAGCCATAATCGGACTTTCCTGTCCCGGATTGTATGCCGGAACCGGTTTGTTTTTCATATAAGAAAATGCTTTGTCGATCTTGGCAATCATTTCATCAGGATTAAAATCTCCCGACATGATGATCCCCATATTATTCGGAACGTAATAATTGTTATAGTATTCTCTGATCGCTTTTAGTGAAGGATTTTTCAGGTGTTCAATCGTTCCGATGGTCGTTTGCTTTCCGTAATTGTTATTCGGGAACATTGCGGCAAACATAGATTCCAGAACCTTTCTTCCGTCATTATCCAGACCTCTGTTTTTTTCTTCATAAACCGCTTCCAATTCTGTATGGAAAAGTCTTAAAATCGGCTGTCTGAAACGTTCTGCCTGTAATGCTAAAAATTTATCCGTTACATTTGCAGGAATGTCTTCCGTGTAAACTGTCTGTTCGTACGAAGTAAAAGCGTTGGTTCCGTCTGCGCCTATTCCCGACATCATTTTGTCGTATTCGTTGGCGATGGCATATTTTGCTGCTTCTCCCGAAACTTTATCGATTTCTTTATAAATTTCCTTTCTCTTTGCTTCGTCCGTTGTAGAATTGTATTTTTCGTAAAGAGCATCAATCTGGTCAAGAAGCGGCTTTTCTTTTGCCCAGTCTTTAGATCCGAATTGATCAGTCCCTTTAAAAAGCATATGCTCCAGATAATGCGCCAAACCGGTATGATCTGCCGGATCGGTTTTGCTTCCTGCTTTCGTTGCAATAAAAGTCTGGATTCTTGGATCTTTTTTCGTTGGGCTCAGAATAACGGTTAATCCGTTTTTCAGCGTGTAATATCTTGCTGAGGTAGGGTCGTTGGTTACATATTTATAGGTGTAGCCATTCGACTGTGCTTCTTTCCACTGGAAATCCTGTCCGTAAGCGTATCCGCAGTAACTTGCTGCTGCAATACTGGTTACAATGGTGATTCTCTTTAAAAAATTCATGTTAATTGATGTTGGAATATGTTTGATTATTATTTAAAAAAATGCTTAAATTATTCTTAGTTAAATTTATCCAGTAAATCTTTAATTCTTCTCATGGCTTCTTTTAGATTTTCCTCCGAAGCCGCATAAGAGAATCTGATGCATTCAGGACTTCCGAAAGAAACTCCGCCAACGCATCCTACATGAGCATTTTCAAGAAGGAACATCGCAAAATCATCAGAATCTTTAATTTCTGTTCCGTCTAATGTTTTTCCGATGTAATGTGATACATCCGGGAAGAAATAAAACGCTGCTTTAGGCAAAACTACTTTAAAACCGGGGATTTCTTTAATTAAATCATAAACCAGATCTCTTCTTTTTTTGAAAGCATCAATCATATATTTATACTCTGAAGGATCAGCCTGTAAAGCTGTGATAGACGCTCTCTGAGCCATGGTATTCGCTCCGCTCGTCATTTGTCCCTGGATTTTTTCACACGCTTTAGCCAGCCATTCCGGACACGCAGAATAACCGATTCTCCATCCTGTCATCGCGAACGCTTTAGACATCCCGTTGATAACGGCAGTCTGTTCGTAAACTTCAGGAAACTGGGCAATCGACGTTGTTTTCGTTTCGTAGTTGATGAATTCGTAGATTTCGTCTGAAATTACCGTTACGTGAGGATATTTGGCAATCACTTTAGCCAGAGATTTCAGTTCATCATACGTGTAATATCCGCCTGAAGGGTTGCAGGGTGAGCTGAACAGGACAGCCTTCGTTTTATCTGTAATGGCTTCTTCAAGCTGTTCTGCTGTAATTTTAAAATCTGTTACATACGAAGTCGGAAGCATCACAGAAACTCCGCCCATCATTTTTACCATTTCATCATAGCTTACCCAGTAAGGATTCGGAAGAATTACTTCATCTCCATCGTTAAGAAGAGCAGCCAGCACATTTAAAATCGCCTGTTTTGCACCGTTGGAAACGCAGATCTGCGTTGGTTTATATTCTAAATTATTATCTCGTTTTAATTTGTGAGCAATCGCTTCACGAAGTTCTAAAAATCCGGGAACAGGAGAGTAGTGACTGTAATTTTGGTTAATGGCATCGAAAGCAGCCTGTTTGATATTGTCCGGAACATCGAAATCGGGTTCCCCTAAAGTAAGGCTTATAACATCTATTCCGCTGGCTTTCATTTCTCTAGCCTTATTCGACATAACAAAAGTTTGTGAGTAACCAAGTCTTTGTACTCTATCTGAAAGTTTCTCCATGTAATTATTTCTATTTTAACAAATATAATAAAAAGTATTTCTTCAGAAATTAAAATACAGCCGGAGTAAGCTTTTTTTGTCTGCGTTGGCGTTTTATTACTTATTCAGTTAATTGTTTAAAGTAAAAATAGTTTTGCTCCTTCATGAACAGAATCCGTGTAGAAATAAGAATCAATCAGTCATCCATCAATCCCGGAAAACCGGATGAGAAAATTTCAAAATTACAGAAAAGAACCAACAATTATATCGAAAAGGATTAATTAATGATCAGTTGAAAGGTAAATCTTGGTTTTGATAATTTGAATAAAGCTGATAAAAAACTTATTTTTGCCGTTTATAATAATTTATATGTCTACAACGTTACTACTAAAATACTTTCCGGATCTTACAGAGACACAGATTGATCAGTTCAGTAAACTGGAGGTTTTATATCATGAATGGAATGAAAAAATCAATGTGATCTCAAGAAAAGATATGGAATCTCTGTACGAAAAGCATATTTTACATTCTTTGGGAATTGCAAAAGTGATGGAATTTGCTCCCGGAACAAAAGTTTTGGACATTGGAACAGGCGGTGGTTTTCCCGGAATTCCTCTTGCAATTTTGTTTCCCGAAACGCATTTTACCCTGATTGATTCTATCGGAAAGAAAATAACGGTGGTAAATGCTGTTGCAGAAGGAGCCGGATTAAAAAATGTAACCGCAATCCACGGAAGAGCGGAAAAATTAAAGGAAAAATTCCATTTTGTAGTAAGCCGTGCCGTAACACAGATGCCGGAATTTTTAAGATGGCTGAAAGGTAAATTCGAGAAAGAGCAATTTAATACAAAGCATAATGGTGTTCTGTATCTGAAAGGAGGGGATCTTGCTGAAGAACTTGCCGGACTGAAATGTGAAATTTTCAGCCTGAAAAGTTATTTTGACGAAGAATTTTACGATACAAAAAAAGTAGTGTATCTTTCTAAAGGTAATTTTAATTCTTAATTTTGTATTTAGCTTGTTTAAACAAATTTGAAAATTAACCGCAAAAGTCACAAAAGATCAGCACAATGCGACATTAAAATATCTAAAGCTCCCAAAAGAATAAAAATCAAAGATTTTTAAAAACTATTGTGATCTTTTTTATTTATAATTATTAACTTTAAATAAAACGTTTAATGAATGTCCGTAATTTATTATCATTGAAAAACCTTTGAGTTCTTTGCTGAGTGAATAGTTTATGCTGAGTTTATCGAAGTACCTTTGCGAACTTAAAAGCAGTTGGTATATAAAAGAATCTTAGCGATTCTTTGCGTTAAAAAGCAATATGATTAATATAACGGATAATCAAAAAGTTTAAACACATTTTGTTAAATAATAAATTCTGATATTTTTTAATAATAATCTAAATTTTGTAGCTATGAAAAAGTTTCTCCATTTTGGGTTTTCTGCATTAGTTTTAGGATTATTTTTTACATCTTGTAACGATGATGATGACTATAACACCATAGAATCTGTTGACAAAATTAAAATTGACAGTGTAAGGATTGTTAATGATACGATGGATGTTTTTTCAGTTCAGAGTATTAAGACTTATTCTACTTATCCTTCTCATTGTCAGGGTTTTTATGGATATGATTATGTGCATAATGATAATTTAACCAGAACCGTTACGGCTTATAAATACATTACGAACGGACCGTGTACGGAAAAAATATACACTTCTGCCAATCAGATCAATTTCAGTCCGCAACAGATTGGTACGTATACTTTTAAATTCTGGAATGGTGGCAACAACTGGATCACCAAAACAATAGTAGTTCAATAAAAATAAATGAAAGGAGTTTTTGTGGCTTGTTTTCTGATTTCCAATATTCTATTCGGTCAGAAAATAAAGTGGGAAGAGGGAAAAAAATTGAATTGGAGCAATTTTAAAAGCAAAGTCAATAACCAGCGTGGAGATAATGTCGTTGCGTATACCAACTGCGGCTGGACGTATTCTTACGTAAAATCTTCAAACCCGAAAGCTCCGGTGAAAATTACGATTCAGACGATTTTTAACGAATACCAATCATGGAAAGACGTTAAAAGAATCAATGATTATGTGCTGCTTCATGAGCAGAAACATTTTGATGTTGCCGAAGTTTTTGCCCGCAAACTGAGAAAAGAAGTTTCGGAAAAGATTAAAAACGGAGCTGATTTCGACAGGTATTTTAAAACCATTTACAATACAATCCTCAAAGAATATCAGGATTTCCAGAAAACTTATGACGGCGAAACAAGGAACGGAATGGTAGAGGAAAAGCAGGCGGAATACAACCGTATTATTGCTGAACAACTGGAAAATTACAAAAACTATAAAACCTCTTGAAATTTCTCAATAAAATCATCAGTGAATTATTAACCCAGAATTCCGATTTATCTGAATTTAACATCGTTCTGCCCGGAAAACGTCCCATTGTTTTCATCAGACGAATTCTTGAGGAAAATAATTACTCCGGATTTTTGCCGAACTTTTTTACAATTGAAGAACTGATTGATAAAATTGCCGATAAACAGCAGATTCAGGGAATTGCACTCTGGCTTTTCGCTTTCGATGTTTATAAAAGCTTAAATCTGATTCCGAATGACGATTTTGCAGAATTTCTGAAATGGTTTCCCACGTTGCAGAAAGACTGGGACGACATCCTGAAATTCTCCGAAAGTGATGAAGCCGTTTTACAGTATATGTTTGATGAAGAACGGATTAAAGAATGGGCGCAGGATTTGGGAGAAGACGATGAAGGACCGCGAAAAAAATTCCTTAATTTCTGGAAAAACATGAATGTCTTTCTTCCCGTTCTCAAGAAAAAACTGAAGGAGAAAAACTGGGCAACTTCCGGAATGATCAACGAAGCGGCAAAAGCAAAGATTGATGAATTTGCCAAAAATACCAGTGAAAAATTCGTGTTCTGCGGCTTCAATGCCTTTACTCCGGCGGAAGAGAAGCTCGTAAGAAGTCTTCTGCAATGGGACAAAGGACAGTGCTTTTTTCAGGCAGATCATTATTATTTTGATGATGAAAGACAGGAGGCCGGAAAGTTTTTAAGAAACCATAAAACGTGGAAGGAATTTGATGATCACCGTATTTTTCAATGGATTGAAGACGACTTTAATCAGCCCAAAAACATAAAAGTTTACGAAGTTTCAGGAAATATTACCCAGACGAAAATTTTACCGGAAATCTTCAAAGAAATAGAAAATAAAACCTATTCCGACACTGCGGTGGTTTTGCTGGATGAAAATCTGCTTCCTGCAAGTCTGGATGTAATGCACGGCGTTCCCAATCTGAATATAACAATGGGTTTTCCTCTGAAAAATCTTTCTTTTTCGAATGCCGTAAAACAGCTTTTTTATCTTCAGAAACAACTCGAGAAAAACAAATCTTCGTACTATTACCGCGATATTTTCCCGATTCTGGAAGAGTTGCCGAAATCTGCTGAAGATGAACTGGTGATCAATAATTTTAAAGCGAAAATCGAAGAACGCAATATCGTTTACATTTCCAAAAAGCTTTTTCACGAAATGTTACATGAACTTTCATACTATAATTTATTGAAAAAAGCAGATTCTACAAGTGTTTATTTAGATTCTTTAATTGAATTCTGTAAGCAGATCAAATGGCTGGAAATTGATGATATTCAGTACGAAAACGTTTCTCATTTCGAAAATGCTTTCAGAATTATCAAAAATCAGTTGTCTCCTTATCAGTTTGAAATTAAAATGGAAACGCTGGAAATTCTGATTAATCAGCATATTAATTCAGAAAGTATTGATTTTCAAGGGGAACCTTTGAGGGGGTTGCAGATTATGGGACTTTTGGAAACCCGTCTCCTGAATTTCGAAAATGTGATTATGCTTTCTGTAAACGAAGGGAAATTACCGCTCGGAAATTCACAAAATACGTATATTCCTTTTGATATCAGAAGATTTTTTGATCTTCACACTTTTTTGGAAAACGACAGTATTTATGCCTATCATTTTTACCGGTTGATTCAGGATTCTAAAAATGTACATTTATTGTTTAATGCCCTAAGTTCCGGAGTGAATACGGGAGAAAAAAGCCGTTTCATCACCCAGATCGAAATGGAAAGCTCTCACAATATCGAACATCTCATCATTGAAAATTCTTCCGAGCCGATTATTACGCAGCCTATCGAAATTTCAAAAACCGAAATTGTTCTTCAGCGGTTGGAAAAATGGAAGGAAAAAGTTTCGGCTTCTCACCTTACAAGTTATCTGTACAATCCGATTGATTTTTATCTTTCCAAGATTTTAAATACTTCTGAAAGTGATGAAATTGAAGAGGAACTTTCTGTAAAGAATTACGGAAATCTGGTGCATTATACCCTTCAAGAAATTTATGAAGTATTAAAAGGTAAAATATTAAAAGAAAATGATTTAAAAGAATCAGTTAAAGCAATAGATCAATATATAGAAGTCGCTATTGAAAAGCTGAAACATCAGCCGGAATTTTATGAAAAAGGTATGAATTTCATTCATAAAGCCATTGCTAAAAAAGTAATTGAAAATATTTTAAATCATGATTTGGAACTGGTAAAAAGCGGAAACGTACTGGAAATTTTAGACATTGAAAAACGTTTTGAAAATGTAGATTTTTATCTTGATGAAAAAGATAAAGTTTCTTTTTTCGGTTTCATCGACAGAATCGACCGGCTTAACGGAACGTTGAGAATTATCGATTATAAAACGGCAAAGATCAAAAATCTTATCGTAAAAATCGACGAATCCAATGTAGACGAATATTTCCATAACAACGACCGAAAACAGGCTTTGCAGTTGTGCATTTATCAGTACGTTGTACAAAATCTTCCTGAGTTTTGGGGACTTCCGATTGAGACGGGAATCTGGAGTTTTGCCGAAGCTAAAAAAGGCGTTGTTTCTCTTCAGTTTGACAAAGGAGATATTGATGATGCCATGAAATCCATTAAAAGCCTGATCGAAGAAATTCTGAATCCGGATCTTGCATTTATCGAAAATATAAAACCTTATTCTGCATAAAAAGAATGCATCCGAAACGGATGCACTCATTACGATGAAGGATTGTATGAAGAAAATTACTATAATTTCACTTTTTTATTGAAAGCTTTTCCGTCGTTCTGAATTACCTGAACCACGTAAATTCCTGTTTTGATGTTAGTTGATTCGAATTGAGAGCTGTTTACTTCCTGATTCTGGATTAAATCTCCTGAAATGCTGTAAATACTGATATTTTTAATACCGTTTTTAGCTTTTACAATAATCTGATTATTCTGAGCAATAACAGAAACAACATCTTCCGTTTTCACTTCACTGATTTGTTTTTTAAACTGTAAATTATAGAAACGGGTAGTAATTTCAAAAGTAAGATTTTGAGAATCAATAGTATTGAGATTTATTCCTCCGTCTTTAATATACTGTTCCTGAGAAACCGACTTGATAAGATTTTTATTGTCATCAAAAATATTGACAGCTAAAAGTTCTTCCTGATTGATTTTTAAATTCAGAATATTGTTGAGCTCAGATTTTACAATATCTTTTTCTTCTACCGTTTCCGGACTGTTTTTAATGTACGGAATGAGTTTTTCCGAATTATTTTCAGAGACTTTTAATAAATACACTCCATCCTGTAAGGAAGCTAAATTGTTGTTGCTCACCGTTTTTCGTTCAGCCTTTTCCTTGTTAAAATCTGTGATTTCAAGAAGTTCCATATTCTGAAGATCAGGTTTTATCTGGGAAGTATAAAGAGCGCTGATTGTGGGCTGACTATTTTGTACTTGTTTAGAAGTCAGCATCGCCCATTCATTGAAAAGTCCGCCGCTTCTTAAAGTATTAAATTTGGCATTGGATGCTAGAACAAAAGGCACAATTCCTCCGATATGTCCTAAAGGTCCCCAATAAAATGCCTCCAGTTTGTATTTATTCAGATCCCACCACGAATAATAACCTCTCTGAACCTCAATGGTTTTAGAAGTATTATCCGGATGAATGGCGAGATCAACCGTAGAATGTCCTAAAGTCATGGGTGTTTTATTATACCAGTCGTACACGTCATTTGATTTCAGACATTGTCTCAATTTGTTATTCTGGTTATTCGTAACATCATTTACGAAATTATTGGTAAAAAGTGTTCTCCACACCAAAGGTCCCCAAAGCAGACCTCCGTTATCCTGAACAACATGATAATTGTAGCGATCCAGATATTCTGAAGAGATTACTTCCGAAATACTGCTGTTGTACATTTGGTAACCTGTTTTATTACAGGTATTAACAATATTGGCGATAAAAGAAGTAAAAGGGTAAACATCTTTTTCCAGAACCCCTTTCTGTAAAGTAACGCCCGAAAAATCATACGGTCCGTCTCCCATATAAGCATATTTGAAATTCAGATTGTTAGGATTCGAAATGCTCAATTTCTTTAATGTGGACATTGCTGCATGAGCGCCCTGCGAATAACCTGTTAAAAAATACTCGTCGTAGCGTTTCACATTTTGCTGGGCAAGAACTTTGTTGGCTGCTGTTACAAAATCAATGGTCGCAGAAGCTTCGGTAGGATAGTGTACATAGGGATGAACTCCGTCTCCGCTTCCCATCCCTACATAATCGGGAGCCATTAAAATATATCCGTTCAGGACATAGGAAAGCTCCACTACAAATCCTGCATACGGAACTCCTTTAAGATTGGAAGGTACATTTTGACGGCTGTCGGTAGTTTCGGATCACGGAACTACCGTAGAAAGCTTGTAGTTCGCTTTTGGATACATCAGAAGTCCGGTTGCTTTTACGAGATTATTTTTCTCGTTTTTTGTATAATATGTTATTTTATAGGCTTTTAATCCGACATTAAAACTGTTGAGATAATTTATAAAATCAGGAGAATTCTGTTCGCCAAGATTGTTTGAGATAAAACCCGCCACCGCTTGCGGAGTAAGATCAAGTTTTGGTTCAACACTGAAAATGTCTCCGGCTTGTTGTGCAAAATAAAAGGAAGCAGTAAGTCCCAGAAAAAGAGTAATTGATTTTTTCATTATTGTCAATTTTTATTGATGTTTAAGTTAGAATTTTAAAATAAAACAGTGGTAATTTTATCATATCAATAATTATTCAGTGAATATCAATTTTTTTTACAAGAAAAAGTCTGACCAAAAACTGGTCAGACTCTGTATTATTTTATTACAAAATTTGCTCTCTTAGAAGGCGTTAATTCCTGTAATATCAAGACCTGTAATCAATAAATGAACGTCGTGCGTTCCTTCATAAGTAATCACAGATTCTAGGTTTGCGGCGTGGCGCATCATAGGGAATTCACCCATAATTCCCATACCTCCAAGAATCTGACGGGATTCTCTTGCAATATCAATCGCCATTTTCACGTTGTTTCTTTTTGCCATGGAAATCTGGGCAGGAGTTGCTTTATGATCATTCTTAAGATTTCCTAACTGAAGACAAAGTAACTGAGCTTTAGTGATTTCCGTTAAGAATTCAGCTAATTTCTTCTGTTGCAACTGATAAGATCCGATAGGTTTTCCAAACTGCTTTCTTTCTTTAGAATACTGAACAGCAGTGCAGTAGCAATCAATAGCTGCTCCGATTACCCCCCATGAAATACCATATCTCGCTGAATTTAAACAAGATAAAGGTCCTTTTAGTCCTGTTACTCCCGGAAGAAGATTTTCTTTCGGAACTTTTACATCATTAAAGACCAATTCTCCTGTTTTTGAAGCTCTTAAGCTCCATTTATTGTGAGTTTCGGGCGTTGTAAAACCTTCCATTCCTCTTTCAACAATCAGTCCCTGAACTTTTCCTTCTTCGTTTTTCGCCCAGACTACGGCAATATCGCAAAGAGGAGAGTTGGTGATCCACATTTTAGCCCCATTCAGAAGATAATGATCTCCCATGTCTTTAAAATGCGTTTCCATGGAACCCGGATCGGAACCGTGGTTTGGCTCTGTTAAACCGAAAGAACCGATCATTTCTCCGGCAGCTAATTTGGGTAAATATTTTCTTTTCTGTTCTTCCGAACCGAATTCATTAATAGGGAACATTACCAGAGAACTCTGCACAGAAGCAGCAGAACGTACCGCAGAATCACCTCTTTCAAGCTCCTGCATAATCAGACCGTAAGAAATCTGATCCAGTCCGGAACCGCCGTATTCAACCGGAATATAAGGTCCTAAAGCTCCAATCTGTCCCAGTTCTTTCATCAGATTCGGGATGTCGGTGTGGTTTTGGGCTGCATGATCAATCTGTGGCATTACAAAACTTTCCACCCAGTCTCTTACAGACTGTCGGATAAGTTTATGTTCTTCAGTAAGTAAAGCATCGATCCCGTAATAATCGGGAATGCTCGTAAGGGAATAATATGACATTATATTTTAATTTTCCTAAAAATAAGACTTTTCACTATTTCAGAGAAATTTTTTTTAAATGACTTTTATCTGCTGATTTTTAGATATTTAAACTTAAGTTTAAATACAAAACATCAAAAATTAATTTTCCGCTTCGTTTGAAATAGGGTACTGGTTTGTCGGATTGTAGATTCTGGTTTTAAACTTGTACAAATACGGAGCTTTATTGGCAGAACCGTCGTACAGTTTTTCGAGGCGGTCTAAAATATTAAGACTTAAAATTTTACGCTGAAAATTGTTCCTTCTGAATTTTTCGCCTAAAATTGTTTCATACAGACATTGCAGATCTTTCATGGTGAATTTTTCAGGAAGAAGATTACTCGCCGCTACTTCGGTATTGATGTTCATTCTGAGATATTCCAGTCCGGTTTCGATAATTCTGTCGTGGTCAAATGCCATTTTGGGCAGTTTGTCTACCTCAAACCATTCGCAGCTTTCATTAAAAGCATCCGGAAAGGTATTTGCCATCGAAAAATCAATCAGACTGCAGTATCCTACCGTAATGAAACGCTGGAAGATCCAGTGATCTTTAGGCACTTCAACGCCTTTGTTTTTAAGCAAAATCTGGTGAACATTATTTTCCGTCCTGTCGATTCTTCCAAAAGTATGAAACTGTTTCAGGAAAATATTCTGAAGATGTGTTCTTTCGTATAAAACACGTTCCGCCGCTTCGCGAAGATCTTCATCATTAAAGACGAAACCGCCGGGAAGAGACCACAAATCGAGGTCATGGTATTTTAAGAGTAAAACCTTCAGGATATTGTTATGAAAACCAAATATCGTGCAGTCTACAGATACGTGTGCTACAAAATCTTTTGTATCAATAAGTTCCTGAAGTGTTTCCTTGCTTTTTTCGTTCTTGATTTTCATGGGAGTAAAAATAAAATTATTTTCTAAATTTTTTTATCTGCAAATCTAAAATAAATTAAACTAATTGTAAACAACAGAATAACAGCAGATAAAATATACACAGAATAGTAATTCAGAAGCTGATTTCCGAATAAAACCGACATGATGATCGAACTTACAGAGCTTCCCAATGATGAAAAAATAACAATCAGCGAGGTGAAAACATTGGCTTTCGACTTATCGATTTTGGCAATCATCTTAGAATTGATGACCGGATAAAGCGGAGATAAAAACAATCCGATAACAGGGAAGAGAAACAGCAGGATCTTAGAATCGTCCATTCCTGAAAATTGTATTCCGATAATGATTAAAAGCACTATAACAATGGATGATAAGCACAGAATATAATATTTCGGCAAAGAAAATCTCTGGATAACATTAGCCGTAACTGTTCTTCCAATATAAGAAAACAGAGCTAAAAACGAAGATGCCTGAAGCGCAAAGAAAGAATTGACCTTTAAATGGTTTTTATAAAAAGAAGGCAGCCATGAATTAAAGCTTTGCTCTACAAAAACAATAGAAAAAACAACTGCTAAAAATGTGATTAATAATGGATTGGCAATTCCTGCAACTTCCTTAAAAATATTTTCATTCTCCATGTTTTCAGGTTCTGAAACTGGTAGTTTTGAAAATAAAAAGATCGTTATTGCCGATAATACAGAAATGGATAAAAATCCGAATTTCCAGAATTCTGAAAACTGACTGGAAATGACCCACCCAAACCCGATATTAACCACGAAGATTCCGATCATGAAGGAGGCTTCTACACTATTCATGGTTTTGGCTAAAGATTTTTCATCCGAAATATTGTTTCTGATGATTCCGAAAACGCAGATTTTTCCGATCGCGAAACACGCTCCGATGATGGCAAACCATACTTTATAAAACCAGAATACTTCTACGAAAGGTAAAATAAGAGAGCATATCCCAACAATTGTTAAAGCTAAAATTAAGGATTTTTTTGTTCCGGTTTTGCTGATAAAATTAACAGCAAAAAGTGAAATAAAAGCAATGGGAAGATCTTTAAAAGACTCTAAAAAACCAAGCTTATCATAGGTGATTTGGGCTTCCGAAAGTTGAAGAATTACAATGCCCATGCAGTTTAGCACCATGGAGAAAATTAGAAATGTAAGCTTGAGCGGAAGTGAAATTTTGGAGTGCTTGGTCGTCATTTTGGGGATTGATTTTATCTGTTTTTTGGAAATATTTATAGATTTTGAAGAAAAATTTATGCCTTCAAATGCCCAAAAATACAGGAAATATTAAAATAGTTATTAATAAAATGTTAAATAATTAAAAAAAAATATATTTTTATTGTCTCAATTTGAGAATTAAAAAACTAACTGTATATGAATGTAAGAATATCTAGAAGTTTAGGCATGGTTGCGGTGCTGTATTTCACTGCTAATTTCACTGCCCAAAACACAAAGACCGACACCCTTCCAAAAGAACAGAAAATTGAGGAAGTAGTCATGATTGGTTACGGTACTCAGAAAAAGAGTAATGTGACGGGAGCCATCTCGAGTATCAAAGCAAGTGACATCGAAGCGATCCCTGCCGGAAAACCGGAGCAGGTTCTTCAGGGTAGAGCCGCAGGTGTTAACGTAATTTCCAACTCCGGTCAACCGGGATCCAGTGCAACAATTCGTGTACGAGGAATTACCAGTTTTGGAGCAAGTAATGATCCGTTGTGGGTTGTAGATGGAATTGTGGTAGATGGAATTGGTTGGCTAAACCAATCTGATATTGAAAATATCGAAGTTCTGAAAGATGGAGCTTCATCTGCAATCTATGGAGTTTCTGCTGCAAGAGGAGTTATTTTAGTAACTACAAAAAAAGGTAAAAAAGGAAGATTGAATCTTAGCTATAACGGGTTTTATGGTTTCGGTCATGCATCAAGAAAGCTGGATCTGTTAAACGCAACTCAGTATGCAACAATTCTTAATGAAGCGTATGTAAATGCAGGACAGACTCCGAAATTTGCAAATCCACAATCTCTTGGTGAGGGAACAAACTGGCAGGATGTTATATTCAATACAGGTGAAAGATCCAACCATGAAGTAAGTATTAGTGGAGGAAACGAAAAATCTACCTTTTATGGTTCATTCGGATATTATGATCAGACCGGTATCGTAATGAGTGATATTTCTTATTATAAAAGATTAACCGCTAGATTAAACTCCACTCATAAAGTTACAGACTGGCTTACTTTAGGACAGACGTTTGCTTATACCCATACAAAATCTCAGGGAATCAACTCAAATGGAGAATTTGGAGGTCCTTTGAGTTCTGCAGTAAACTTGGATCCAACGACTCCAATTTTAAATCCTGATTTGTCAGCAGTTCCTGCTGCAGCGAGACCTTTTGTGGTAAGAAATCAAGATGGTATTCCTTACGGCATTTCAAGTCTTGTTCAGAATGAGATGTCAAATCCTTTAGCTTTTAAATATACCCAGTTGGGAAATCATGGATGGTCGGATGATTTCATTGCCAATATCTTTGCGGAAGTAAAGATCACAAAAGATTTAACCTTTAAATCTTCTATCAACGGTAAAAAAGCTTATTGGGGAAGCTGGAATTTTACACCTCTTTATTATTTGAATGCAAATTACAGTAATCTGGGTGTAAACAGTCTCAGCAGAACAACTCAGGAAAAGTTTGAATGGAGTTTAGAAAACACGCTTAACTATCAGAAAAGATTTGGTAAGCATAATTTGAATTTATTGGCAGGTAACGGATACTATGAATATAATATAGGATTGGGGCAAAGTGTTACTCACAGTAAATTACCCATTTCGAATTGGGAAGATGCTTCATTCAACTTCGATGTGGGAAGAGCCAATCAAACTGTAAGTGCATGGGATTACATCAATACACATAAAGTATCTTACTTCGGAAGAGTTGTTTATGATTATGATAATAAATATTTATTAACAGGAACCGTGAGAAGAGATGGTTCATCTAAATTCGGAGCCAATCAGCACTGGGGAACGTTCCCTGCATTCTCATTAGGATGGAATGTGAATAACGAAAACTTCTGGCCGGAAAATAAAATTATTAATACATTGAAACTGCGTGGAGGATACGGTATTTTAGGAAATGACGGAATAGATGATTTCCAGTTTGCCAGCTTCTATGTTTCTGGTGCAAACTATACAGGATATGACAGTACCGGAAATGAAATAATATTGCCCGGATACTATCCAAACACGTTAGCAAACCCTGATCTTAAATGGGAGACAACATCACAGATGAACTTCGCTGCGGATATTAAGTTTTTAAATAATTTTAATTTAACTGTAGATTACTACAAGAAAAAGACTTCAGATATCTTAAGAAAAATATTTATTCCCGGATACGTAGGAGTAACGAACGCTCCTACTGCTAATATTGGAGATATGGAAAATGAAGGGGTAGAAGTGGAGCTTGGATATAAAAAAAACTGGTCAGATTGGGGAGTTTCTGTAAATGGGAATTTTGCTTATCTTAAAAATACGGTTACAAGACTTGAACGCGGAAGAGATTATATCGATGGTCCAGGATTCCAGTCTATGGGACCAGTTTCCAGACTTCAGGTCGGAGAGTCATACGGATCTTTTTACGGATATAATACTTTGGGAATTTTCCAGAATCAGGCACAAATTAATTCTTACGTAAATGCAAACGGACAAATGATTCTTCCAAATGCAAAACCCGGAGATTTTATTTGGGCAGATACCAACGGAGACGGCGTTATTACAGATGCAGATAAAGTAAATCTTGGTAATTCTGTTCCTAAATTTACTTTCGGGATGACCGTAAACCTTAACTACAAAAACTGGGATTTAATGGTTTTTGCTCAGGGACAGGCTGGAAACAAAATTTTTCAGGGACTTAGAAGATTGGATTTATTAAATGCAAATTATCAGACCGCTATTTTAGACAGATGGACGGGAGAAGGCACTTCCAATACTACACCTAGAGTTACTGTTAATGATACTAACCATAATTACACCTGGATGTCAAATTATTATTTGCAGAAAGGAGATTATGTAAGAATTAAGCTTGTACAATTAGGATATACATTGCCACAATCTGCTACGCAAAATTTCGGCGTTAATAAACTTAGACTTTATGTAACCGGAGAAAACTTGTTTACATTTACGAAGTATACAGGATATGATCCTGAAATTGCAGCAGGAGATAGTTTCGGAATAGACAGAGCCTATTATCCACAAGCCAGAACTTTTATCTTTGGAGCTAATATTACATTCTAAAAATTTTAAAAATGAAAAACAAAATATACAAAATATCCGTAGCAGTATCATTACTTTTAGGAACAGGCTTGGTAAATGTGGCTTGTAACAATTCTAATCTTGAAGATGTAGAATACAAAGGTGCTTTCGATACAAACAACTTTTTCAGAAATGAGCAGGAGTGTTTCTTTGCCCTTATAGGCACTTACGATGTCCTGAGAAAATATGCGGGCGGATTTGAAAATATGGTCACTTTTTTCAATGCAGGTTCCGATGATTTCTACGCTGGAGGTGGAAGCTCTACAGATGGTGCCGGAATTCAGGGGTTCTCAAACTTCCAGATCAATCCGAATATCATGCCTGCAAGTTACTGGAGAGATTATTATCAGGGAATTTCCAGAGCTAATGTTCTTATTGAAAAAATTCCTCAGGCTAATATGAGTGATGCGGTAAAAAGCAGATTTACGGCAGAAGCAAAAGCATTAAGAGCATTATATTATTTTGATCTTGTAAGAACATTTAAAAATGTTCCCTTAATTTTAAAAGAAATTAAAGCTTCAGATGATTACTATAATATTCCACAGGCTGCTCCATCCGAAGTATACACACAGATAGAATCAGATTTGTTAGCTGCTATTCCTAATTTACCTGCTACAGTAAGCGGAACCGAAAGAGGCAGACTTACTCAGGGAGCCGCAAAAGCATTGCTAGGGAAAGTTTATTTATATGAAAATAAGAAAACAGAAGCTGCTGCACAATTTGCTGATGTAAACGGAACTCCGGGAGGGTCAAATACCTATGGTTATAAACTTGTCTCTAATTTTGCTGACCTTTGGGTTACAGATAATAAATTTACCACAGAATCTATTCTTGAAGTAATGCACACCAATCAAGGAAGCTCAGACTGGGGCTTTTGGGGACAGGGCAGAGATGAAGGAAACTCTATCTGCGTGATGACTGCTCCGCGAGGCTACAGCAGATTATCTCCTACAGCTCCTGATGTTGTTGCAGGTTGGGCTTTTAATACCGTAACAGAAAATCTTTTCACTTTTATGCAGGGAGACCCAAGAATGGACGCTTCTATTTTAAATGTAAAATTGTTGAAACAACAAGGGAAAGCAAATTACTCTCCTGCATACATGGATTCCGGATATTTCTTAAATAAGTATATGCCTACACAGGATGAAAAAACAACATTGCCTGGACCGGCAGAACTGAACTATCGTCAGAATTATATTCTTATCAGATTGGCAGATACCTATCTTATGGAAGCGGAAGCATTAAATGGTACAGGAGCAAGAGCACAACTATTGCTTGATGCAGTAAGAGTAAGAGCGGGTTTATCCTCAATTCCGGTTACTTTACAGGCAGTGAAAGATGAGAGAAGAAGAGAACTTATAGGCGAAGGACACAGATTCTTTGATCTGGTAAGATGGGGAGAAGCATCTTCCAAATTGGCATTTAAAGGATTTACAGCAGGTAAAAACGAAATTCTGCCAATTCCTTTTACTGAGTTAACGGGAACTGTTCTTAAACAAAATCCTGGATATTAAAAGACCTAGTGTCGACAAAGTTGAATTCCGTAGAACTCAATAATCTTCACACAATTAAATTGATATGAAATTACAATATTCATATAGTTTCGTACTTAGAAGTGCTGCACTTTGCGGTGTAGCGCTTCTTTCTTTTTTAAACTGCAGCAGTACCTCTTCGGATTTATCCAATAATACAGATAATTCCGGAAACAACGGAAACGGAAGCGGAAACAATTCCGGAGATCCGGTACAGGTGTGGTTAACGAAAGGAGATCAGACGGTGAAACTACAACAGCAGGGAACCTCTTATTTTTCAGGAACTTCAGCAGCAGGAACCACCATTGAAGTAGATGGCTCACAAATGTTTCAGACGATAGATGGATTCGGATATACGCTTACAGGAGGAAGCGTACAGGTAATCAATCAGCTGAGTGCGACAAAAAAACAGGAATTGTTAAATGATCTGTTCAGCGCTTCAGGGATTGGGGTAAGTTATTTAAGAATCAGCATTGGGGCTTCGGATCTCAACAGCGAAGTTTTTTCGTATGACGATATGCCAACAGGACAGACTGATCCTACATTGGCTCAATTCGGCCTAACCAAAGATCAGGCTTTGATCCAGATGCTAAAAGATATTCTGATGATTAATCCGAATATTAAAATTTTAGCAACACCATGGTCGCCACCCGTTTGGATGAAAGACAACGGAAATACGATGGGAGGAAGTCTGAAACCAGAATATTATGGGGTTTATGCTCAGTATTTCGTAAAATACATTCAGGCAATGCAGGCTCAGGGAATCAGAATTGATGCTATTACCCCTCAAAACGAACCTTTACATCCGGGAAACAACCCAAGTATGTATATGTCGGCAGGAGATCAGGCAACTTTTATCAAAAATAATTTAGGTCCCGCTTTTCAGACGGCAAATATTAATACAAAGATCATAGCTTATGATCACAATTGCGACAATCCGGCGTATCCTTTAGCTGTTTTAAATGATACAGCGGCAAATCCTTATGTAGACGGATCCGCGTTCCATTTGTATGCAGGAGATATTTCGGCTTTGGGAACAGTACATAATCTATTCCCGAATAAAAACGTCTATTTTACTGAACAGTGGACAAGTTCTACCGGTGCTTTTTCAGGAGATCTGGACTGGCACATGAAAAATGTTATCATCGGATCCATGAGAAACTGGAGCAGAAACGCTTTAGAGTGGAATGTAGCCAATGATGCTTCATTCGGACCACACACTCCGGGTGGATGTACCCAATGTAAAGGGGCAATTACGGTAAACGGAAGCGCAGGTTATGACAAAAATGTAGCATACTATATTATCGCTCACGCTTCAAAATTTGTTCCGGCAAACTCTCAGAGAATTGCTTCAACGCAGGCAGACAATCTTTCAACGGTGGCTTTTAAAACTCCGGCAGGAAAGACGGTATTAATTGTTCAGAACAGCAACTCTACAGATAAAGCATTCAACATAAAATATAATCAGAAGACAGCTTCGGTAAGTATGCCGGGAATTTCTACAGCGACTTATATTTTTTAAGATAAATATATCTGTTAAAATTTGTAATGATTGAAAACTTTTTGTTCTTTGTTAAATAAATTCATCCTGAACTTCAGGTTAAGAAAAATAGTACAAAAGGACAGATAATTAAAATTAGATTAAAATGAAGAGAGTTTATTTCTTATTGGCAGTTACAGCATTTGGAATCAATACATTCGCACAAAAGACAATTGATCAGAAAGTTTCAGAACTTTTGTCGAAAATGACGTTAGAAGAAAAAGTAGGACAGCTCGTTCAGTATTCAGGATTTGAATACGCAACAGGTCCGCAAAATTCCAATTCTGCAAGTGTTCTAAATGAAATAAAACAGGGAAAAGTAGGCTCAATGCTTAATGTGGCAGGAGCAGAAGAAACCAGAAAATTTCAGGAATTAGCTTTAAAATCGAGATTGAGAATTCCTTTATTATTCGGACAGGATGTCATTCACGGATACCGAACAACCTTTCCTGTAAATTTAGGTCAGGCAGCGAGCTGGGATTTAAAACTAATTGAAAAATCCGAAAGAATTGCCGCAACAGAAGCTTCGGCTTATGGAATTCACTGGACGTTTGCACCGATGGTCGACATTGCAAGAGATCCGAGATGGGGAAGAGTAATGGAAGGTTCTGGGGAAGATACCTATTTGGGAACCCAGATCGGTCTTGCCAGAATCCGTGGTTTTCAGGGAAAAGGTCTTGGAAATCTTGATGCGATTATGGCTTGTGCAAAGCATTTTGCAGCGTATGGAGCAGCAGTGGGCGGAAGAGACTACAATTCTGTTGATATGAGTTTAAGACAATTGAACGAAACCTATCTTCCTCCTTTTAAAGCAGCGGCTGAAGCCGGAGTGGCAACATTCATGAACTCTTTTAATGACATCAACGGAATTCCGGCAACGGCTAATAAATATATTTTAAGAGATTTATTAAAAGGGAAATGGAACTATAAAGGTTTTGTGGTTTCAGACTGGGGAAGTATTGGCGAAATGGTTCCTCACGGTTACGTAAAAGACAATAAAGAAGCGGCGGAAAGAGCCATAAATGCAGGAAGCGACATGGATATGGAAAGCCGTGCTTACATGGCAGAACTTCCCAATTTAGTTAAAGAAGGAAAAGTAGATCCGAAGCTGATTGATGATGCGGCGAAAAGAATTTTGGTTAAAAAATTCGAGATGGGATTGTTTGACGATCCTTACCGGTTCAGCAGTGAAAAAAGACAGCAGGAACAGACCAACAATCAGGAAAACAGAAAATTCGGAAGAGAATTTGGCTCAAAAAGCATCGTTTTGCTTAAAAATGAGAAAAATATTTTACCTCTTTCAAGATCTGTAAAAACGGTTGCTTTAATTGGTCCTTTCGGAAAAGAAACTTCTGCCAACCACGGATTTTGGTCGGTGGCTTTTAAAGATGATAACCAAAGAATTGTAACTCAGTTTGACGGAATTAAAAATCAATTGGATAAAAATTCCACTTTACTCTATGCAAAAGGCGCAAATGTAGATGATCAGGATAGATCCATGTTTGCTGAAGCGGTGGAAACAGCGAAAAAAGCAGATGTTGTGATCATGACTTTAGGAGAAGGTCATGCGATGAGCGGTGAAGCAAAAAGCAGAAGCAACATCCATTTTTCAGGTGTTCAGGAAGATCTTTTGAAAGAAATTGCTAAAACAGGAAAACCGATTGTTTTGATGATCAACGCGGGAAGACCTCTTGTCTTTGATTGGGCAGCAGACAATATTCCGGCAATCATGTATACTTGGTGGCTGGGAACGGAAGCCGGAAACTCCATTGCAGATGTTCTTTTCGGAGCGGTAAATCCGGGCGGAAAACTTCCGATGACTTTTCCTAGAACAGAAGGTCAGATTCCTGTTTATTACAATCATTACAACACCGGAAGACCGGCAAAAAACAATACCGACAGAAACTATGTTTCAGCATACATTGATCTGGATAATGATCCGAAATTTCCGTTTGGTTACGGTTTAAGTTATACGCAGTTTAAATATTCTGATATGAATTTAAGTTCAAATAATCTTAAAGGAAATCAGACATTAAACATCAGCGTAAATGTTACCAACAGTGGAAATTATGATGGGGAAGAAGTGGTGCAGTTGTACATCAGAGATTTGTTCGGAAAAGTGCTAAGACCGGTAAAGGAACTTAAAGGTTTCCAGAAAGTTTTCATTAAAAAAGGTGAGACGAAAACCATCAGTTTCAGTTTAACTCCTGAAAATCTTAAATTTTACGACGATCAGCTTAATTACGACTGGGAAGGCGGAGAATTCGATATTATGATCGGAACCGATTCTAAAAATGTTCAGACAAAAAGAATTAATTGGTTAAAATAAATATTACTTTTTTACTTACTAAGAGCGGGATAAAACCCGCTTTTGGCGGTAGAAGAATGAACGTTTTTTATAAAAATATTAATTAAACAAAACATTTGTCATTCTGAAAGAATCTACATAATATTTTAGAGATACTTCCAGCATGACAGACTTTGAAAATAATTAAATTAATTTTTAAACATATTGTTGTCAATCAGAACATAAACAGAAAGTCTACGAACGTAGTTCAGAAGCGGAGTGAAGAATCTACCAAACAGTATTTGAGATTCTTCCTTCGTCAGAATGACAACTTTGAAAATAAACTGAGTGTAATGAGCGTTAAATTTGTCATTCTGAAAGAATCTAAATAATTTTTGCAGAGATGCTTCCAGCATGACAGACTTTGAAAATAATTAAATTAACTTTTAAACATATTGTTGTCATTCAGAACATAGACAGAAAGTCTACGAATGCAGTTCAGAAGCGGAGTGAAGAATCTACCAAACAGTATTTAAGATTCTTCCTTCGTCAGAATGACAACTTTGGAAATGATCTTAATAAAATTTTTAACGCAAAGATGTATTCAATGTAACGTTGATTTTAAGGGAAGCAAAGAATATCAACAAGTTGATTTGATGAAGCTAACGTTTATCATAATGCTTCATCAGCGACTGGTCGCAATCTTTTCTCATTAGCATTTTGTTTAATTAAATAAATCTTTGCGTTAAAATATAAACCTAAAACATTAAACTTTGAAAATAAAACTTCAACATATTTTTCATTTCATCATCGGAGGAACCCTCGTTTTTTCAACAATACATTGTGCTTCAAATAAGCCTGATTCCAACAGGAAATTAATCTGGAGCGATGAATTTAATTATAAAGGGTTGCCCGACACTACGAAATGGAATTATGATGTCGGCGGCGACGGTTACGGCAATAATGAAGCTCAGTTTTATACCAAAAACCGTCTTGAAAATGCAAGAGTTGAAAACGGAAATCTTATCATTGAAGCCAGAAAAGAAAACTGGGAAAAGAATAAATATACTTCTGCAAGATTACTGACAAGGGGTAAATTTTCCTTTCAGTACGGAACTGTTGAAGTTCGTGCCAAACTCCCAAAAGGTCGCGGAACATGGCCTGCCATCTGGATGATGAGCGAAAACATGAAAAAATGGCCCGATGACGGAGAACTGGATATCATGGAGCACGTCGGATTTAATCAGGGATACATTCATGCTTCGGTGCATACAAAGAAGTATAACCACATCATCGGAACACAAAAAACGGATACTTTGATTGTAAAAGATGCAAGTGAAAAGTTTCATGTTTACAAAGCGGACTGGACGCCGGAAAAAATTGATGTTTATATTGATGATCAGAAATTTTTCACGTATGAAAACAAAGAGAAAACGTATGAAGCATGGCCTTTTGATCAGCCATATTTCATCATACTGAATCTTGCAGTCGGTGGCTTATGGGGTGGAAAAGAAGGCATTGATGATGTCATTTTTCCTCAGAAATATGAGATCGATTATGTAAGGGTTTACGAAAATAAATAGAATCATTTAAAATTTCCCTTCTTTGGAAGGATGGATAAATTTTCAAAGAAAATTTAGACGGGGTGGTTTAATATAAAAAAATAAGAAAAGATAATAATGAAGAGATTAATTGTAAGTTGCTTGGTTGTCGGTTTGGCTTTCAATGCAAATGCACAAAATTACTGGAAGAAAAATACAGGAAAAACGGCAAAAGTTTTCCTTACCAATTCCAAAACCAACGAAAAGATGGTGGATAAAGGCACGGTAAAATTTGAGAAATTTGGCCAGCCCAAAGAAACGGATGCCTGTATTTTTGTAGATCCGGATTTTAAATATCAGAAATTAATAGGAATTGGAGGTGCTATTACAGATGCTTCCGCAGAAACTTTTTATAAACTTCCGAAAGATAAGCAGAAAGAAATTATTGAAGCCTATTACGGGAAAAACGGTTTGGGATACACGGTTGTCCGTACCAATATGAACTCCTGTGATTTTTCGAGTGATTCCTATACCTACGTTCAGGAAAATGACAATACTTTGAAATCATTTAATGTTGCACATGATGAAAAGTATAAAATTCCGATGATCAAAGAAGCACAAAAATTAATTGGAAAAGATTTTACCTTCTATTTCTCACCTTGGAGTCCGCCCGCATGGATGAAATCAAATAAAAATATGCTAAAAGGAGGAAGGCTGGAAAACGCTTTTTACCAGACATGGGCAGATTATTACGTAAAGTTCATTAAAGAATATGAAAAAAGAGGAATCAATGTTTGGGGACTTACCGTTCAGAACGAGCCGATGGCAACGCAAAGCTGGGAATCGTGTATTTATTCGGCGGAAGAAGAAGGGGAGTTTCTTAAAAATAATTTAGGTCCGACTCTTTGGAAAAATGGTTTCAAGGATAAAAAAGTAATGATCTGGGATCATAACCGTGATTTGATTTACCAGAGAGCAACCACCACACTCAGCGACCCTGAAACTTCTAAATATGCTTCAGGAATCGGCTATCACTGGTACGAAACATGGAACAACAAAACCCAGCTTTTCGATAATCTGACGGAAACCCAAAGAGCATTTCCGGATAAGTTTTTAGCTTTTACGGAAGGCTGCAAAGAGCAGTTTGATATGTCTAAAATTTATGAAGTGAGTTTAGGCGAATTATACGGAAGAAATATGATCAACGATTTCAATAAAGGAACGGCTTTATGGACAGACTGGAATGTTCTTCTGGATGAAACAGGCGGACCAAACCATGTTGGAAATTTCTGTTTTGCGCCGATCATTGTAGATACTAAAACCGGTGAAGTTCATTATACCTATGAATATTATTATGTAGGGCATGTTTCGAAATTCATTAAACCAAAAGCGGTCAGAATCGGAACTTCGTCAAACAGAGCTGCATTAACTTCAACCACTTTTATGAATGAAAACGGACAGTTGGTAACCGTAATCATGAATGATACGGATAACGACATCGATACGAATCTTTGGATCGAAGGTATGGCTGCAAAATTATCGACTCCTGCACACTCTATACAGACTGTAATTTTATAGACTTCATATTAACATTTTTATTACGTTTCGGCGGAGCCAAAGGCTCCGCCGAAATTGTTTTATTCAAAAATATGTATTAATTGGCAGCAATTATAATCTACAAATTCTTTACATTGAAACATAAAAAAGCCGAATTCAATAATCCGGCTTAATTTATATAAGAATAATGATTTAAATTATTCCGTATCATATTTACTGATTACTCTCTGAGTAACCCCCGAACTGCTGAAACCTCCATCATGGAAAAGATTCTGCATCGTTACTTTTTTCGTAAGATCAGAGAATAATGTTACACAGTAGTCTGCACATTCAAGAGCCGTAGCATTTCCTAGTGGAGACATATCTTCTGCATATCCAAGGAAACCTCCGAAACCTTTCACGCCGCTTCCCGCCGTCGTCATTGTAGGAGACTGAGAAACCGTGTTTACACGTACTTTTCTTTCACCCCAGTAATTTCCGAATGTTCTTGCGATACTTTCAAGATAGGCTTTGTTATCAGACATATCATTATAATCCGGGAATGTTCTCTGTGCTGCAATATAGGTAAGTGCCAAAATACTTCCCCATTCGTTCATGCAGTCTTTTTCCCAAGCCACTCTCATTACTTTGTGGAAAGAAACCGCAGAGATATCCCAGCCTTTTTCTAACCAGTCGTAGTTCATTTCTGTATAATGTTTTCCTTTTCTCACGTTGATGGACATTCCGATAGAGTGAAGGATGAAATCGATTTTACCGAATTTGGCAACAGCAGCATCAAAAAGCTTTTCAAGATCCTCGATAGAAGTAGCATCTGCACCAATTACTTCAGATCCTGTTTTCTCTGCTAAACCGTTAAGTTCTCCCATTCTCAAAGCAATAGGAGCATTAGACAAAATAAATTCAGCACCTTCTTCATGACATCTTTCTGCAACTTTCCATGCGATCGATTGTTCATTAAGGGCTCCAAAAATAATTCCCTTTTTGCCTTTAAGTAAACCGTATGACATAATTTTTTAATGTTTATTATTATACAAATGTAACAATATTTGTGTTTAGTACATAATAAAAAACGGAGCCTTCTGTAAAAAGACTCCGTTTTTCTTGAAAATATTTATATGACTGAAATTTTAATTCGTTTTCTTATTCCATTCTGCTTTTACATCTTCTGCTGCATCCTTCGTCTTTTCCCATGCATCATTGGCTTTATCTTTAACATCATCCCATGCATCAGCAAAATTATTTTTTACTCTGTCTAGCCAGTCTTCATGCTTTGCTTCCTCATCATTATTTCTTTTTTCATTAATATAATCTTTGGCTCTGTCTGCCAACTCCTCTACCTTCCATTTTGCATTATCTGCCGCATCCTTTAAAGAGTTTTTTGTGTTATCTACTGCGTTTTCTGCTTTGTTGTATTCTGAATTGTTCATAATGTGATATTTTGTTTGTGTGATTATGATTAAACAAGAACCATTCCTAAAATTTTTTCTGATTGTTAAAATTTTCATAAACTTTTATTTCGGGGGGAGGAAACGGTTTTAGAATTATTCTATAATATTTACAGTATGTATTACAACAGATTTATATCTAATGAAATCATCATTTTAAAGAGTAAAATGAAACTTTGAAAAACTTCTCTCATATTATCTATTATGTTCCCATAAATTTTTATTTTTAATAATTCAATGATTTGAGATCCTTTGTTTTTTTTGTTATTAAGTTCATAAATAATTAATATTTATATTTTCTATTTTATTACAATTATTGTATTTTAACACGTTATATACCCCTGAAACCATCAATGTTTATCTCTGATTTTCTTCAATAAGCAGTGATAAATTGTGCTTTATTCATTTTTTCGTGATATTTTTTATTGATAGGTAAATTTTTAAAAAAAGGATAAAATTATAAAAACACTGTTTTACTGTAATTTAAAGCCGATTTTGTATAGAATAAATTCTATGTTTTTGATCATTAAACAGTGATTAATAGGTGTATTTATTGCAAATTATTCACTTGTTGGTGTTAAATTGTAGAATTATTAAAAAAAATGAGGTTTTATTAAAAATTATTATATTTGCATTATCAAACTGATAGCTACTTAATAAACTAGAAATGCAAAAACAGACGAAACTTCAAATATTTATTACAGCTTTACTTTTTTCAGGCTTTACTTTTACATCAGCTCAGGTTGGGATAGGTACCTCATCGCCTAATCCTTCTGCTATGCTTGAAATTAATTCCGCTAATAAAGGAGTACTTTTTCCAAGTGTCTCTTTGGATTCCGAAACCGATAACATTACCATTCCTTCACCTGCCGAAGGATTAATAGTCTGGAACAACGGACAGGCAGGATTGGTAGAAACTGGATTCTTTTACTGGAACAATGCAAAATGGAATATGCTTTCCGTAGAAGGAAGTCAGGTAACCCCAGTTGTTCCCGGAGGAGGCGGAGCTACTTCAGGCTGGAATGATTCCGCAACGAACAGTGGAACCAATGCAGGAGCAAATACTGCTCTCGCTTTAGGAACCAATACCTACGATGACCTTATTTTTAAAGTGAATTCTGTAAAAATGGGAAGACTGGGTGTAGACAATTCCGTAAGTTTAGGACCCATGGCAAACGCCGGACAGAACGGTATTTCAATCGGAACTTCAAGTTCTGCTTTTCAGGGAGTTTCTATCGGAAATGAAGCCTCTGTAGGCGCAAATGACGGTTTGGCAGTAGGAAACAAAGCAACAGCAGCGGCATTCAAATCAAATGCAATCGGCTATAATGCCAAAACCAATAAAAATGAATCCACAGCAATCGGGAATAATTCTTTAGCGGACGGATTTCAGTCTACCGCAATCGGATATAACTCAAAAACAACAGCCAACGAATCTTCCGCATTGGGAAACAATTCATTCGCGGCAGGATTTCAATCAGTAGCATTAGGTTACAATGCGAAAACAAATTCCAACAGTGAAACTGCGGTTGGATTCAATACAGTTACAAACGGACAGAATTCCACCGCAATAGGTTCCGGCGCTTCTGCAACAGGACAAAATTCCACCGCAATCGGTTACAACACGACGACAAGCCAGTATAATGCTATATCGATCGGAAATAGCAGCGCAAACGTAGGAATAGGAACAAGTACACCGAATACGACAGCAAGATTAGACGTTAACGGGCAATATAAGCTTGGAAGCAAAGGAACCGTTAACAAAAACCAGATCAGTTTTGAGGTTTGGCCGGGTGTTTCCGTTAATAATCTTCCTTCAGGAAAATCCACAACAATGGATATTGCGATTCCGGCAGCTATGGTTCCGACTTCAACAAGAGCGACGATTGTAGTCACTCCGGCTTCGGATTTTGCAGGTAATGCAACTTTCTCAATTTCGAATCCGAGAATGACTTCTACTTCAAATATTACCATCAATCTTACGAATATTTCAGGAAATGCAGAAAGTTTATACTCTGCGCATTTCTATGTAACGATTAATGAATTTTAATAGAGTTGATAAAATAGTATAATGCGTCACTTCAGGACAGATTAATCAATCTTCGGGAAGTTTAATTTAATGGTTATAAAGAAAGGATCTCGCTTATGAGATCCTTTTGATTTTATTAATGTTGAAAGTATGATTATTTGATGATTCTTTCCAATACCCACTCAATAAGGTTTTTCTCAGAAGCATGATGATCCGCGGAGAATTCTCCACGTCTTCTGTTGGCAATCACGTTATTTACAGTAATTGCTTTGTGACCTAAAAGTTTGGATAAAGCATAGATTGCGGAAGTTTCCATTTCGAAATTGGTTACGCCAAGATCATTCAGTGTTTCTAAAAACTGATCGTCCACTGCTTTTAAACGCAATTGTCTTCCCTGTGGAGCATAAAAGCCCGGGAAAGTAGCGGTGTTTCCGTGATATTTTGCATCCTTGTACAATGCTCCCAATTCTTCCGCCCAGTCTGCAAAATAAAGCATCGGTTTAATTTTCGGATAAGGGAATTTTTCCATGAAATTTTTTGAAAATTCATTTTCAAACGCATAATCCTGATAAAAATGCATTAAGCCGTCCAAGCCCACAACATTTTGTGTAACCAGCATATTATCCACCTGAACATCAGGATTCACACTTCCGCAGGTTCCCATTCTGAATAACTGTAAGGCAGAATGTTCCGTTTTAAACTCTTTATTTTTAAGATCGATATTTACCAGCGCATCAAGCTCGTTCATCACAATATCAATATTCTCAGTCCCGATTCCGGTAGACATTACAGTGATTCTTTCGCCTCTTAACGTTCCTGTATGCGTGTAAAATTCTCTTTTATTTTTCTTTACTTCTACTTTATCAAAATATTTTGAAACCTTCGCAACACGATCCGGATCGCCAACAAGAATAATTTTTTTGGCAATATCTTCAGGTAAAAGGTTCAGGTGATAAACACTTCCGTCTTCGTTCAGAACAAGTTCTGAAGCAGCAAGTTTATTCAGCATAAATTCGTTTTTATAGTTTAATACATTGAAATTGTGATTGGTTTCCGCCAATCTTTAAAAATCCTCTCCCAAGATCCTCATCATTATTTTTAGAATGTCAATATTGGAAATTGACTGCTCGGTAATGAATTTGATTTCGGGGTTTAAAATTAATAAAAAATACCCGAATAGAGATGTAAACATTATTTAATTCAGATTTAAAATTGTGGTAACGTCCGAATTGTGCGCTATTAATAGATTTGCGCAAAAAATTTCATGAGATTTTATCCCTTTGCTGCGGTACTTTTTCTGCTTGTCTTTTCTGCAATGTCTTTCAATCCGGCTGATAAAGGAGTGAAAAGTGAAGATACATTCATCAACAAAGGTTTATCGGATTTCAAAAATAAGCTTGAAAATTTAAAATCGGATGCCAAAAGTTTTTCGGAAGATAAAATTTCCCTTGAAGAACTTCAGCAGTCATTAAAAAATACCAGAAATTCTTTCAAGGAAATCGAGTTTTACGTCGCGTATCATTATCCTGAATTTACAAAAACCCACCTCAACGCAGCACCGCTTTTTCATATTGAAGCAGCGGGAACTTCCGCGTACACTCTTCCTCCGGAAGGATTACAGGTTTTGGACGAAATGATATTTTCGGATGAAGCAATCGAAAAAAAGAATGAGATTAAAACAATTACAGATTTTTTATACAACAGCTACGCGAGTTTTTATTTAAGTACCGTAAAAAACGGCTTAAGCAAAGGAAATAATAAAACATTACCTTTAAGAATCGAGCTGATCAGGATTTACAGTTTAGGCGTTACAGGTTTCGATACTCCGGGTTCGCTGAATGTTTCCGATGAAACCGTTCATGCTTTTTCAGGGATGAAAAAATATCTTCATGATGATCTTTACTTTAAAAATTATAATATTCAGAAAGCCGATGCCATTTTAACAGACGGAATTAATTATCTCACAAAAAATACAGATTTTGAAACGTTCGATAGGATTGAGTTTTATAAAAAATACATTCAGCCTTTATACGAAGAATTCGGAAGCTGGGACGGAAGAAGCGATGATCTGAAAGAATTTTCGGGTTGGAATGTCGGAAACAAGAACTTTTTCAGCAGTGATTTTCTGGATCCCTATTTTTATACATTATTAAAAAAAGACGAAGATAACGGAGATTTAAGAAAACTAGGAAAAGAAATTTTTTATGACCAGAATGTGAGTAACAACGGAAAAATGAGTTGTGCAACCTGCCATTTGCCGAAAAATGCGTTCGCCGATTTAAAAGCAAAGTCTCAGAGTAACGTAGAGGGAAAAACTGTGCTGAGAAATTCTCCGTCTTTGTATAACGCAGTTTTTGCCAAAAGATTTTTCTATGATTTGAGGGCTTTTTACCTTGAACAACAGGCAGAACACGTCATTTATAATAAAGATGAATTCAATACAAGCTATGAAAGCATCATTAAGAAATTAAAAACAAAACCGGAATACAGAAAAGCCTTTAAAGCTGCTTTTAAGAATGGTGAAATCAATAAAGAAAACTTTTCCAAAGCTTTGAGTTCCTACGTAGCTTCATTGTATTCTTATGAAAGTGATTTTGATCGGTTCATGAGAAACGAAAAAGAAATTTCATCGGATGCGAAGAAAGGATTTAATCTCTTTATGGGAAAAGCAAACTGCGCGACCTGCCATTTTGCACCGAACTTTTCAGGTTTGGTTCCGCCGTTCTTTAATGAAAACGAATCTGAAGTTTTAGGAATTACAGCAAAACCAATCAGCCAGAAACCTTTGGAATTAGATGCAGATCAGGGAAGAATCAACAGTCCAGTGAAAAAGGAAAATTCATGGATCTATGAAAATTCTTTCAAAACAGTAACGGTAAGAAATGCAGCTTTAACGAAACCCTATTTTCACAACGGTACTTTCAATACTCTGGAAGAAGTTATGGATTTTTACAACGAAGGGGGAGGAGAAGGTCTTGGTTTAAAGGTGAAAAATCAGACGCTGGCTTCGGATAAGCTGAATTTAAGTCAAACAGAAATCAAGCAAATCATCGCATTCCTGAATTCTTTAACGGATGTAAGCAAAAAATAATACCTTATCAGGCATTTGCTTCATGATATAACCGAATATTTAATTATTTTTAGCAAAATTATGGTTTAGATTAATGTATTATGAAAAACCAGATAGCTTTAATTAAAAAATATGAATGACAAGGATGCTGTTATAAGCGCACTGGAGAGTGCCCTCAATATCAAATTTGAAAAATGGGAAAAAGAAGCGAAAAAAGAAGGGAAATCTTATTATGATCGATGGAGGAAATTATATCTTTCAAACATACACTTTGAAAATTTCTCTGCTCTCGAACCTGTTTTTGAAACACTTCGCTACCTGACATTGATAGACTGTTCGATTGGCAGTCTACAGGATTTACACCGAATGAAGCTGTGGTGTCTCACACTGAAGAACTGTTCGGTTTCCAATGAAAAAATGTTTGATCCGGATCATCAAAAAGTAGAGCCTTCTTATCTTTATTTTCAAAATTTGAATCTGGAAAACATGGATATTCCGCATCCCGGCTTTTTTCTGCCCATTTCCAATCATCTGGAATATGTCACATTTGCCGATTGTACCGTTGGCAATATATGCGAACTAAATCTTTTCCCTGCGTTATATAGTCTGGATATCGATAATACCAATTTCATTGAGTCTGCAGATGACATTCAATACCAGCGAAAACCTGACGGGCATTTTACTTTTTTAAGTTTTGATAACATGAAATTGAAGGACTTCAATTCCTTTATTTCAATTTCAAAAGGCTTAAGTCATTTAAGTTTGTACGATTGTGAAGTAGAGAGTTTAAAAAGTATCTGTCAATTCCCTGATTTGGAAAAGCTATGCATAAGTCCTGATCTAAAAATTAATGATCTCAGCATTCCCGATAATGACTTAATACAATTTGAGTTAGAAGAATGCAGCATTTCACCGGCAATACGATCTTATGGCTGGGATAAAGATTTGATAATACCTGATTTTGATACAGAACTTCTGGCTTCAATTGCACCATACATCAAAAGTTTGAGCATAAATTCCCATAATCTGATTAATACCTCTCATTTAAAGGATTTTACAAAACTAAATGAGTTGAATTTTGATAAATGTGCCATCAATCTGGAGAATTATTCATCAATTGCCCACCAAATTCAAGCAATTGATATTGATACCACCAAAATAGAAAATCAGGAAGCTTTCAAGTATTTTACCCACCTGCAAGAAATAAGATTTACAACCAATTATAATGAAAGTGAAAATTACATAGATCTAGAAAAACTTCTACCACTAAAAGACCACATAAAAAAGATTTATATACCAGATAATGAAGCAGTATTGAACGAAAGCCAGTTAAAGCATTTTACTGCACTGGAAAAACTTTATACTGAGGCAGATTCTCTTGAACTCGCACAGGATATCTTATCTATTGAATCACTCAAAGATCTTTCTCTCTATATTGCTGAACAGACTCCGGAAATCACGGAAGCCGTAGCCTTAAATTTGCAACAGTTAAAAAATATCGAGGAATTAAGTGTCAGCGTGCGTGATAACGTAAGTTTTAAAGGAATTGGTGATTTAAGGTCTTTAAAAACACTTACAATAGACACTGATTTTGATGTTGAAAATTTAATAGCCCTGCCTTCTCTTCAAAAGCTATCCATAGAGGGAAGAGTTATCAATAGATTACCCAGATTAGAGCAGATTAAGGTGCTCGATTTGCAAATTGAAGAAGATAGCGAAATAGCGTTACTTAAAAAATTTCCAAACGTTGAAAAGCTTCAGGTGCGTATTCCGGAAGAACAAAAAATAGATATCTGCGGATTAGAAAAATTAAGAGTGCTAGTCTTCGACTGCAATGATTTAAACAGTATAGCCGCTTTTGAAGATCTTCCTGCTCTTGAAGAGTTGGATCTCAGCAATTGTGGACTTACCACTATATTTAACTTGGATAAGCTTACCAATTTAAAAATGCTAAATCTTGAGGAAAATGCCATTGAAAGTATCGAAGGGTTAGAAAATCTAAAAAATCTGGAACGCCTGAACCTTTATGACAACAAAATTTCTGATATCAGTCTCGTGAATAGACTCCCTAAGCTTTATCAGGTTAATGTTGCACGTAACGAATTAAATGAAAAAGATGTCGAAAAACAGCTTGATAAACCGGAGATCGCAACGTGGTATGGAAGACCTTATACTCCTTTTCGTATAAAAATTGACTAAAAAATGAAACCAATTATCACATCCCTATATTCTTCAACGGATGTAAGTGAAAAAATAATTGATCATTCAAGGTTGTATTTAAATTCTTCTTACTGCAAAAAGAAATATCTTACAAGCAGAAAGAAAAATACCAAATAGCAATTATTTTCACGATATTAAGTTTTAGATAGTCTACAGCTATATGTTGTAGACTATTTCTTTTCGGATATATTTTAATGTTTTTTTTAATTTAACATAAAATTCATGTAATTAACATTCGGTTTTCCATTAATTAATATTTTCGAATATTTATTTAAAATCCTATTAACAGGGACTTTGCTTCAATCCGGTAGTTTTGCACTGTCTAATAAATCGAAATTTTAAAATGAAAAGAAAACTACTAACAGTTGCAGCTCTTGCAATGGTCACGGGTTCGTTCCTGAATGCGCAGACTTTTATTTTTAACAAAAATTCCGCATGGAAATACAACGATAGCAATACTGCTTTGGCATCCCAATGGAAAACAGCAACTTATGATGTTTCCACATGGTCTCAGGGAAACGGACCGCTTGGTTATGGTGATCCTGTAACAACTACAACGGCTACAGGACTTATCACGGCTTATTTTGCAAAAGATTTTACCGTAAACTTGAACGATCTTTCTTCCACTATGGAATTAGGGGTAATGAGAGACGACGGAATCGTAGTTTATCTTAATGGAGAAGAAGTCGTAAGAGACAATATGCCTTCCGGAACAATCGATTTCAATACACTATCAAGTACAACAATCGATGGAGCGGCAGAAAGTGTTTATAATGTTTTTTCTATTCCAAAATCCAAATTCGTTAACGGAAACAACAGAATCTCTATTGAATTGCACAACAGAGGAGCTTCAAGTTCAGATTTAAGAATTGATGCTTATCTTAAAACAACTTCAACCGTAACTCCGGTTCCTTGTAACGCCAATCACATCAGTTGTTTTACTTCCATCGTTCCTACCGCACAGACAAATAAACTGATTATTCCGACAGAACATAAATATCAATTAATCCTAAAAGAGGGTGATAACTACACAGAAGGAGGAGGTCTAGTAGGAGGACAGAACGATTTCACAGCGTATGTTCCGAAAAATGCAAGCAGTACCAACGGATATCTTTCTGTAAACCATGAAACAAATCCGGGAGGAGTTACCATGGCAGAAATTAATTATAATGCAACCACGAAACTTTGGCAGTTGTCCCGATCAAGAGCAGTGAGCTTTTCGGCTCCGAGTCTGGTTCAGACCATCAGAAACTGTTCGGGAGGCGTTACTCCGTGGGGAACGGTGGTAACTGCGGAAGAGCAGACCACTTCAAGCGACGTTAATGCAGACGGAATGAAAGATTACGGATGGCTGGTAGAAATAGATCCGGCAACTGCTCAGGTCATTTCCCAGAATACAGACGGATCTAAAGGAAAACTTTGGCAGATGGGAATCATGAATCATGAAAATGTAGTGATTAATGATACAGGAACAATCGCTTATTACGGTGAAGACGGCGGAACACACATGGTTTACAAATATGTTATGGATACTCCGAACAATCTTTCATCAGGAAATCTTTATGTGCTGAAACTGGATCAGGGATTAAGCGGAGGAGATCCTGTTGCAACAACCGCAACTTGGATTCAGGTTCCTAATAAAACAAAAGCAGACCAGAATAACACTACCGCTTTGGCACAGTCTCTTGGCGGAACGTCTTTCAACGGAATCGAAGATGTGGATATCAGTCCGCTTGACGGGAAAATCTATTTTACGGCAAAAGGTCTTAATAAAGTGTACCGATTAAAAGATGACGGAGCTACAGCTTCTCAGGTGGAAACTTTCGTAGGGGGTCTTACGACGAACTATTCTTTCGACACAGCGCAGGGAACAAAAACCGAAGCTTGGGGAGACGGAAACGACAACCTTACGTTCGATGAACTTGGAAATCTTTGGGTGCTTCAGGACGGTGGTAAAAACTACATCTGGGTAATCGCTCCGGATCATACTCAGGCAAATCCGAAAGTGAAACTATTCGCTTCCATGCCTGCAGGATCGGAGCCGACCGGACTTACCTTTACGCCGGATCACAAATTCGGGTTCTTCTCCGTACAGCATCCGGATTCTACGATTTCAACCGATATTGATGCGACAGGAAATACCATTGATTACAGAGGAAAATCGGCAACTGTTGTTATCGCTCTTAAAAACAATTTAGGAACTACAGGTTCATTAGGAACAATTGATGCTCAGACAGAAAATACAGTAACTGTTGCTCCGAACCCGACTTCAGGATTGGTGAAGATCAATTCTCCGAAAGGGTTGAAAAATATTATGGTAACAGCGTACAGTATCGATGGTAAGATTGTTTTCACCCAGAAATATTCAGGACTGAATAAAGTTTTAGACTTAGATTTTACAAGACAGCTTGAATCTTCAAGAGTACTGGTTTTAAACATCGAAGCGGAAGGAGGATTCCAGCAGACGGTAAAATTGCTTAAAAAATAAATTATTAATATTTACATAACTGCCGGTGATGATATATTGCCGGTAGTTTTTTATTTGTATGAAAAAGCTCTTTTTTTCTATTTCATTTTTAATACTTTCACAGGCAAAAGCACAGATTGATCCTGTAAAATATCCGACCTATACCAATGTGGATGACGCCATAAAAAGCGGACAAACCATTTACAGCATGAGTTTCAGAGGAAAAACCATGTACAATCTTCCGGTTGAAATCCAAAAGTTAAAATCAATCTTTTTCCTGAATTTAATGGAAAACAGATTTGAAAAGATGGATGAGTCAATTTTCAGGCTGAAAGAACTTACCATTTTAAACTTAAACGAAAACAGCATTAAATACATTCCGGACGAAATCGCAGAACTTCAGAAACTGGAAAGCTTTTCCATTAATTTAAATAGTTTAACGAAGATAAATCCGAATTTGGCAAAACTTCAGAAACTGAAGGTGATTCATCTTGATGCCAATAGTCTGAACGTTTTTCCGGAAGCTTTACTAAAGATTCCAAGTCTGGAGGAAATTAATTTACAGGGAAATCAGATCAGTTTTATTGCTAAAGATTTAGATCAGATTAAAAACCTGAAATCATTAAATCTGGCTTCCAATCAAATTAACGATTTGGGAGATTTAGCATTTCCTAAAAAATTAAAATACATAGAATTACAGCAGAATTCAATTTCAAAACTTCCCGATGGATTATTTCAATCCGGAAATCTGGAGTTTTTAAATGTAAGCCAAAACCATATCAAAGAAATTTCGCCCAAAGTAAAAGGACTGAAAAATATAGTAAGCATGAATTTAGCAAACAATCAGCTAAAAGATCTTCCTTCCGAGTTTTCTCAACTGAAGAATCTTAAAACACTGATCTTAACAGGTAATCCGATGGAAAAATCAACCATCGAAAAGTTAAAAACCATGATGCCGCAAACACAGATTTATTTTTAAAAATCTTAAAATTATAACGTAACATTTGCAAGGCTTCCACTATCATTTGCTGAACGAAGTGCCGTTGCGAACGAGAATATTTTCAGGTAAGATTAGAAAACTTTCGCGGTCATAGCGTTTGAAGAATTTAAAATTAAAAACTATCCGCCAACTCTCTTGGTTTTATAGCCCATTTCTTTAAGGATATTCATAATCTTATCACGGTTATCTCCCTGAATGATAATTGTTCCATCCTTTTCAGAACCACCGATTCCCAGTGTGGTTTTTATCTTTTTTGAAATGTTTTTAAGTTCTTCCTCGCTTCCTTCCCAGCCTTCAACAATCGTTACGGGCTTTCCGTTTCTGCCTTTTTTCTCAAATTTACACACCAAAGGTTCCTTTTGTCTGAACTGTTCTTCAGGCATCTCAAAATCCTGCTCTTCATGATCAGGAAAAAGGTTTTTCAGTTGATCTCTTAAATCCATACAGCAAAATTAATAAAATATTTACTTTTTTGCTATTAACTAAAAAGTAAAATACGTTTATACTAAAAACAAATTTTAAACAAAATTTAAGTCCGTCCATTCTTTCATTCATTTCAAAATAAATAAATTTGTAGGACAAAAGTTTATACAAAATGTCGAAAAAAGCAATATTAGCAATCCTTGACGGATGGGGATTGGGAATGAATCCGGACGTTTCAGCCATTGATAAAGCAAACACTCCTTTTATAGATAACTGCCTTAAAAATTTTCCGCATACAATACTCGAAGCGAGTGGTTTAGCCGTTGGGCTTCCTGCAGGACAGATGGGAAATTCCGAAGTTGGGCATATGAACTTAGGAGCAGGTAGAGTAGTGTACCAAAATCTGGTTAAACTGAATATGGCGGTTGAAAATGGATCTTTAGGACAGCAGAAAGTCATTCAGGATGCTTTTGATTATGCTAAAAAAGAAAACAAAAAAGTACACTTCATCGGTTTGGTTTCCAATGGAGGAGTACATTCACATATCAACCATTTAAAGGGACTTTTAACGGCAGCTCACGAATTCGGACTGAATGAAAATGTTTTCGTTCATGCCTTTACAGACGGGCGCGACTGCGATCCGCTTTCTGGAAAAGAATTCATTGGAGAACTTCAGGATCACATGGAAAAAACAGTTGGAAAACTGGCAACCGTAGTCGGAAGATATTACGCAATGGATCGTGATAAAAGATGGGAGCGCGTGAAACTGGCTTATGATGCGATGGTAGAAGGAGTAGGAGAACAGTCGACGGATGCTCTGGCTTCAATTCAGAAATCATATGATAATAGTGTAACGGATGAATTTATAAAGCCGATTATCATGATCGATTCCACGCAGACAGGAAATGTTGTTCCGATTGCTAAAATAACAGATCAGGATGTGGTGATCTGCTTCAATTTCCGTACAGACAGAGGTCGTGAGATCACGGAAGTGCTATCCCAGAAAGATTTCCCGGAGTTTTTCATGAGAAAACTGCCGCTTTATTATGTTACATTAACAAACTATGATAAAACATTCCAGAACGTTCATGTAGTTTTCGATGAAGAAGTTTTGCACGAAACGATGGGCGAGATTTTAGAAAGAAATCATAAGACGCAGATCAGGATTGCGGAAACAGAAAAATATCCTCACGTTACCTTTTTCTTTTCAGGAGGGAGAGAAGCTGAATTTGTGGGCGAAAAAAGATTGCTTTGCCCAAGTCCGAAAGATGTTCCGACGTACGATTTAAAACCCGAAATGTCAGCATACGATATTACCAACGCGATTGTTCCCGAGCTGGAAAATGAAACCGCGGATTTTATCTGTTTGAATTTTGCAAACACAGATATGGTAGGTCATACAGGTGTTTTTCAGGCGGCTGTAAAAGCGGCTGAAACGGTGGATCAATGTATTGAAAAAGTGGCAACTACAGCTTACGAACACGGTTATGCCGTTTTCATTTTAGCAGACCACGGAAATTCTGATGTGATGATTAATCCGGACGGAACCCCAAATACACAGCATTCCACCAATCTGGTTCCTTTCATCGTAATGGACAAAGATCAGACATGGAATCTTAAGCCCGGAAAATTGGGCGATGTGGCACCTACGATCTTAAAAGTGATGGGCGTGGAAATTCCTGAGATTATGACTGGCGATATTTTAGTCAGCTAAAAGATAAAAGTTTTAAAGAATGAAATCATGGTTAAATGCGACAGACTTTTCAAACTTAAAAAAGGACAGTAGAAAAAATCCTAACGAACTTTAATCTAAAATATTATTTAAAATTCAGAAATAATAAAGATAAAATGCCGTTATTATTTACATAGCGGTATTTTTTTATGACTAATATCAGAAATAATTAACAAAATATTATGTCCTAAATAATAAATAAAACTATAAATTTGCAGTTTAATCTAAATTCTAAAAATGTATCAAAAGCTTGTAAGGAAAGAAGTAATGGGAATTTTGGAAAAGGAGGTAGGTTCTTTTCTGAATAAATTTTTAACGCCAATCGAGAAAATCTGGCAGCCTTCCGATTATCTTCCGGATCCGTCGAGTGAAGATTTTAAACATGATTTAGAAGAAATACAGACTTTCGCGCGCGAAATGCCTTACGATCTTTTCGTAACGCTTATCGGCGACTGTATCACGGAAGAAGCTTTGCCTTCTTACGAATCCTGGTTAATGGGAGTGGACGGAGTAGATCAGGAGCAGAAGGAAATCGGCTGGGCAAACTGGGTAAGAGCTTGGACTGCTGAAGAAAACAGACACGGAGATCTTTTAAGCAAATATCTTTACCTGTGCGGAAGAGTGAACATGAGAGAAGTTGAGGTTACCACTCAATATCTTATTAATGACGGTTTCGATCTGGGAACAAGCATGGATCCTTACAGAAACTTCATCTATACAAGTTTTCAGGAAACTGCGACCAACATTTCTCACCGAAGAGTAGGAACTCTTGCAAAACAGTCCGGAAACGGAAAATTAGCTAAAATGTGCGGAGTAATTGCGGCGGATGAAGCAAGACACGCGAAAGCTTACAAACATTTTGTAGAAAAAATCCTTGAGATCGATCCTTCGGAAATGATCCTTGCTTTTGAAGATATGATGCGTAAAAAAATCGTAATGCCGGCTCACATGATGAGACAGTCCGGACAAAAAGCAGGAGAACTTTGGGGACATTTCTCAGACGCTGCGCAAAGATGTATGGTTTATACAGGACAGGATTACATCAATATCCTTAAAGACCTTCTGGACGAATGGAAAATCGAACACGTAAAAGGTCTTAATGAAAAAGCTGAAAAAGCACAGGAATATTTAATGAAACTTCCTGCAAGACTTCAGAAAATCACGGACAGAATTTCAACGCCGGATCTTCAGTTTCAGTTCAGTTGGGTGAAAAGTTAGTTCTATAATTGGATAAATTATAAAGTAGGAGTGCTAAGTGTTTTTAGCACTCTTTTTATTTTGTATCTTTGCATTTCTAAATCTTAAATATAATGATGAATAATAAGAAAATTGCTGTTGATTTCGACGGAACCATTGTAGACGATGCGTACCCTGGAATCGGCAAGGCAAAGGTTTTTGCTTTCGAGACACTTAGAAGACTTCAGGCAGAGGGGTTCAGATTGATTCTGTGGACATACAGACACGGAAAAACATTAGATGAAGCAGTAGAATTCTGCAGAAAAAACGGGATTGAATTTTATGCAGTCAATTCAAGTTTTGAAGGAGAAGTTTTCGATCCGGAAACACAATCCAGAAAGCTGGATGCAGATTGGTTTATTGATGACCGAAATCTGGGAGGTTTTCCGGGATGGGGCGAAATTTACAATATTATTCAGGAAAGAATAGAATTCCGTGTGGAAGGAAAAGAGGTTTTAGCCTATTCAAAACTAAAAAAAGAAAAGAAAAAAGGATTATTCTGGTAGAATTTAGAAATTAGAAGGCAGGTGTTAGAAATTAGTCTGAGATCACTTTTAATTATTTATCAGAAAAGTAAGATGTTTAGAATGAGAAAATTTATTCATTAAGTTGTAAATCTAATTTCTGGCATCTAATATCTAACATCTATATAAAAAATGATTCAATTAAAAACAATAGACGAACTACGTCTTATGAAAGAAAGTGCCCGTTTGGTTTCCAGAACATTAGGAATGTTGGCGAAAGAAATAAAACCAGGGATTACCACTTTATATCTGGATAAATTAGCACACGATTTCATCAAGGATCACGGTGCAGAACCTGCATTTTTAGGATATGGAGGGTTTCCGTATTCTTTGTGTATTTCTCCGAATGAGCAGGTGGTGCATGGTTTTCCAAGCAAAGAAGAAATTAAAGAAGGAGATGTACTTTCTGTAGACTGTGGTGCTGTTCTGAACGGTTTCGTAGGCGATCATGCCTATACTTTCGAAATCGGAGAAGTAAAGCCGGAAACCAAAAAATTATTAAAAATAGCCAAAGAATCTCTTTATAAAGGAATTGAGCAGTGTGTAAGAGGAAAAAGAATCGGAGATATTTCCCACGCTATTCAGGCGCACTGCGAAAAAGAAGGATATGGTGTTGTAAGAGAACTGGTAGGTCACGGTGTCGGAAGACAGATGCATGAAGATCCGCAGGTTCCGAATTACGGAAGACAGGGAAGCGGAAAAGTGATTAAAGACGGTTTAACGATTGCAATCGAACCGATGATTAATCTGGGAACTGAAAAAGTGAAATTCCATAATGATGGATGGACGGTGACAACATTAGACAATCAGCCTTCTGCGCACTTCGAACACGATGTTGCGGTAATCAACGGAAAACCTGTATTGCTTTCAACATTCCAGTATATTTATGATGCTTTGGGAATCGTAAGCGATGAAGAAAAAGCCTTCCAATTGGATTTTTAATGAAAAAAGTCACTAAACTTTTACTGAATAAGATTCCGCGTCCGATACTTATCAAAATGAGCATTTGGGCACGGCCACTTATTTATCAGTTCTTTAAAGGCGATACGTTTTTTGATCCGATTGACGGAAGATCTTACCGTAAATTTCTTCCTTACGGATATGGAAGCCAGCGCGAAAACGCCTTGTCGCCGGGAACATTGAGTCTGGAAAGACACCGCCAGATGTGGCTTTACCTGCAAAATGAGACCGATTTTTTCATTAAAAATTATAAAGTTCTGCATATTGCTCCGGAACAGGAATTTCTGAGAAAATTTAAGAGAATGAAAAACTTAAACTACATTTCTGCCGATCTTTTTTCGCCGATTGTAGACGTAAAAGCAGACATTCTCGATCTTCCTTTTGAGAATGAAAGCTTCGATATTATTTTTTGCAACCACGTTCTTGAACATATTGAAGATGATGCCAAAGCCATGAGCGAACTGTACCGTGTTTTAAGACCGGGAGGTTGGGGAATTCTCCAGGTTCCGATGAAAAATTCTCTGGAAAAAACGTACGAAGATTTTACGATTAAAGATCCGAAAGAACGTCAGAAACATTTCGGGCAGTACGATCACGTTCGCTGGTACGGAATGGATTATTTCGACCGACTGAAAAAAGCTGGATTTGAAACGGATATTAATTTTTATTCTAAACAGTTTACCCAGGAGGAAATAAAAAAATACGGGCTTAGAGAAAATGAAATTCTGCCTTTAGTGTATAAAAAATAAGAAAAACGTCTTCATTGCGAAGACGTTTTTTGCTATATTAATGATAAGGAATTATTCTTTAATAAATTTCAAAGGTTTTTGTCCTTCAATTATTAAAATATATTGTCCTTTTTCATAATTTTGGGTATCAATTTTTACTTTTTTGTCAGATGTTTTACCTTCATACATCATTTGTCCAAGCATATTGAAAACCTTTACAGGAAGATCATTTTCCAGATTTATCACAATTAAATTATCCTTTATAGGATTTTGAAAAGAAAAGGTTGCTTTGAGATTATTCTCTTTTGTAGATAAAATGGAACTGTTGTAATAGATTTTATTACCATTAGAAGGATTTGTTATGATTAAAGTCTTTCCTGAACCATTGGGAATCACCTGATAATTATAAACCTGACCAATTGCCGGATTAACGTAAAAGTCGCAGTTTTTTTGATCATATCCTTGTACAGCCGTCATATTATTTCCCCAGTAATCTGCCAACGTACATCCTGCAGAACTGTTTTTAATAAAGGAATCATCTATCGTAGAAAAGGTAAGCGGTATTCCGGAAACATTAAAATACTTTGAAGTAAAAACGTTACTTCCGGATGAATTTGAAAATGTAGAAGGCTGAAGAGACTGATCCATCGTAGGAGTAACGGTTGTTTGTCCTCCTATAATCATTTGTGAAATATACCAGTTTGTATTGAATAGTTGGGAACTATTCTGTGCAAAGATAAGACTGCTTGTAAATAACAATAGTAAAGTTTTTTTCATGGTTGAAATTTTCTCAAAGATAATTAAAATTATAAACTTTCTGTAATAAAAAAACCGCTTTCAAATTCTGAAAACGGCTTTGCTATAAAGCATTTAAAAAGATTATAAATTTTTCTTTAATTTTTTTAATGTGCAGAAACAGCTTTCAGTCCAACCACAGATCCAATTAAAGTCACAATAAAGAAAATTCTCCAGAAGCTTACCGGATCTTTAAAGAAGAAAATTCCCATTAAAACAGTTCCTACAGCTCCAATTCCAGTCCAGACGGCATAAGCGGTTCCGATAGGTAAGGTTTGGGTGGCTTTGATCAGTAGAAGCATACTTACCGTTAAAGAGATCAGAAAACCTGCAAACCAAAAGTACATTGTTGTTCCGCTTGTTTCCTTTACTTTTCCCAGACATGAAGCAAAAGCAACTTCAAATAATCCTGCAATAATTAAGATGATCCAATTCATTTTTCTGTAATTTTCAAATGCAAAGTTCCGTAATTTGGAAAGAATAAAATTTTACAATTGTTAAAAAATCTATCCTAAAGATTAGATCTCATCTATCCAAACCCTAAAACCCTCACACTCTCAAACCCTCAAATCCTCATACTTTATAACCTAAAAAACACTACAACTTAATCTCCGCTCTTATTCTACTTAAGCTCACTTGCGAGATCCCTAAATAAGAAGCAATATGACCAAGCTGAACCCTTCTGATGAGATCTGGCTTATTTTTAATTAAATCTTTATATCTTTCCAGAGCCGTTTTATACTGCCTTGAAATAATCAGTTCTTCGGTTTTTACCAATTCTCTTTCCGCAAACTTTCTTCCCCAATTGGCTATATGAATATCCTCGTTGAATAATTTTTTAAGATATTCTGTTTCCAGTTTGTAGAATTCGCAGTTTTCCAGCAGTTCAATATTTTCGTATCCGGGATTGTTTTCCACATAACTTTTCATGGAAACCACAGGTTCGCCCTCACTTCCGAACCAGAACGTAATGTCTCTGTCTTCTGTGGATGCGTATGCGCGTACAATTCCTTTTTTTAACAAATAGATATGAGAAATTACTTTTTCAGCTTCCATCAGACAAAAATTCTTGGGATAAGAAACTTCTGTAATGTATTGTTTCAGTTTTATTTTTGAGATTTCGGGAAGTAAATAAATGCGGTCGAGAATTTCGTCAATTTCCATAATTAAGTCGTGGATAATTTGTCTAAAATATTGGTTTTAACAACAGAAAACAAGAAAATTATTCTCCTATGTTTTGAATTAAATTAAAAATTAAGTAAATTTAGAAGGTAAAACGTTTAACCAAAATAACAGTCAGGAAGTAAACGATGATTGATATTGAATTAATATACCAATAATTTAAATTTGAAATTAATTTTAACTGATTGATTTTTAATGTTTTGAATTTTATTTTGTTTCGGTTTTGAAAAACTGCCAATCTACAATTATTTTCAAAACGACCAAAAAAAACGTCTATTGTTTTTTATATTTTTTATGAAATATTTTTGCATCAAAGTCAGAAAATTATGAAAAGAGCTTCTATTAAAGATATTGCGAGAATTGCAGAGGTTTCTGTAGCTACGGTTTCCTATGTTCTCAATAAAAAAGAAGGAAGCAGAATTAGTGAAGCGACCAAAACCAGAATTCTTGACGTTGCAAAAAGCATCAATTATACGCCCAATAAAATTGCAAAAAGTCTGAAAATGAATAAGACGAAGCTTATCGGGCTGATTGTTGCAGATATTTCAAACGACTTTTACTCCAACATTGCAAGAAATATTGAAGATGAAGCGATGAAGTTGGGGTACACACTTCTGATCGGAAGCTGCGATGAAAATCCTGAAAAATTTAAAAAACTGACAGAGCTTTTCTCAGAACAGCAGGTTGACGGAATGATTATCGCTCCGGTTGTAGATTCGGATGAAGCCATCAATAAGCTCATTCAGGAAGAATATCCGATTGTAACCATCGACCGCTATCTTAAAAATGTAAGTTTACCGGGAGTAATGATCAATAATTCAGAAATTTCAGAACAGATCTGCGATCATCTGGTGAAAAAAGACTTTGATGAAATTATTTATGTAGGTTACAATACGGAACTTCCTCATTTGCTGGACAGACAGGACGGTTTTGACCGAAGAATTTCAAAATCTGATATTTCTGCGAAAAGAATTTTAATCGGAATTCATAATATTACGGAAGAAGTACATCAGAAAATGCAGGAAAATCTGGATCTTTCCAAAAAAACGGCCATTTATTTTTCAAGTAATAAACTGGGAATTGCAGGACTCAGATATTTAATCGATCATAGTATCAGTGTTCCCGAACAGGTTTCATTGGTGGCGTTCGACGAAACAGAAGCCTATTATCTTTTCCCGACGGAAGTTTCATTTGTACAGCAGCCATTGTATGATATGGCAAAAGAATCGGTAAAACTTTTGGATAATCAAATAAACAATTATACAACAAACGGAAAAAGAGTAACTTTCCATGCTAAATTTATGGAAAGAAGTTCTGTAAAATAATAAAATGATAATGACAGAAGAGGTAATGACGACAGAAAAAAGACCTTATATTGTATGTTTTGGTGAAGTTTTGTGGGATATTTTCCCGGAAGGTTCAAGAGCAGGAGGCGCACCTTTTAATGTGGCATATAATGTTCATAAAATGGGCATTGATGTAAAAATGCTGAGCAGAATTGGCAAGGATGAACTGGGAGAAAAATTAACCGATAAAATTAAAAGTTGGGAGATTACCACAGATTTTATTCAGGTAGATGAAGTTCATCCTACGAGTACGGTGATCGCTGAAATTGATGAACACAATGAAGCGAGCTACGAAATCGTTGAAAATGTAGCATGGGATTTTATAGATTTTCTTCCTGAACACCAAGATTTGGTTGCCAATGCGGAAGCTTTTGTTTTCGGAAGTCTTTCTGCGAGAAATGAAAAGACCAGAGAAACCTTGCTTCAACTGCTTGAATTGGCAAAACTGAAAATCTTTGATGTAAATTTCAGACCGCCTTTCATCGATTTTGAATTCATTAAAATATTGTTGAATAAAGCCGATATTGTAAAGATGAACAAAGCGGAAATGAAGCAGATCCTTGAATTTATGGGTGAAGAATATACAAGTGAAGAAGAAAGTGTTTCATTCATTCAGAAAAAATTTCAGGTTAATGAAATCATTTTAACCAAAGGAAGCAAGGGCGCAGGTTATTTTGTGGGAAGTCAAAATTACAGTTTTCCTGCCGTTCCCATCACCATTGCAGATACAGTGGGAAGCGGTGACGCTTTTCTTGCCGGTTTTATTTCCAAAAGGATTCAGAATCAGGAGCCTGAAGAAATCATTAAAGAAGGGATTGCTTTAGGAGCATTCATTACTTCAAAATCAGGCGCGTGTCCGGATTACAGGTATTCCGAATTTAAAAATTTTAAAGACTCAAAATTTTAATTTTACGATAAAACCAAAGGCTTTTTCTAACCGGAAAAGTCTTTTTTGTCGGTAAAAGTTTCCAATTAATTCCAAAGACCGATTAAGTTTAGTAACTTTGCAAATCCTAATATAATTTTTATGCACAAAGCAGGATTTGTAAATATAGTTGGAAAGCCCAATGCCGGAAAATCTACCTTGTTGAATCAACTGATGGGGGAGAAACTGGCGATTGTAACCCAGAAGGCTCAGACAACACGCCACAGAATTTTCGGAATTTATAATGAAGAAGACTTACAGATCGTATTTTCAGATACTCCAGGAGTTCTTGATCCGAAATACGGTTTACAGGAAAAAATGATGGATTTTGTAAAGGATTCTTTGCAGGATGCCGATGTTTTCCTTTTCATTGTAGATGTTACCGACAAAGCTGAACCTTCGGAATTTCTGATTGATAAGCTGAACAAAATTCCTGTGCCTGTTTTGCTTTTGCTGAATAAAGTAGACCAGACCAATCAGGAAGGTCTTGAAAAACTGGTTGAAACATGGCATGAGAGAATTCCGAAAGCGGAAATTCTGCCTATTTCTGCATTAAATGCTTTTAATACAGACATTATTTTACCGAAACTTAAATCTTTACTGCCGGAAAATCCGCCTTACTACGATAAAGATCAGTATACGGACAAGCCTGAAAGATTCTTTGTAAATGAAGCAATCCGTGAGAAAATCCTTTTGAATTACGAAAAAGAAATTCCGTATTCTGTGGAAGTGGTTACGGAGCAGTTCAAGGAAAAGGAAGGAATTATCTTCATCGATTCTATTATTTATGTGGAAAGAGATACCCAGAAAGGAATTATCATCGGACATAAAGGAGAAGCAATTAAAAAAGTCGGAACAGAATCCAGACTGGATCTCGAAAAATTCTTTAATAAAAAAATTCACCTGAACCTTTTTGTTAAAGTAAAAAAAGACTGGAGAAAAAACGACAGAGATTTGAAAAATTTTGGGTACAGATAGACTAAAAACCATCTAAAAACCGTTCTATTAGAAGAATTTTCACTATCTTTAAATGTAAATTGCTTTTAATGAACTATTCGAACACAACAAATTCAGATTCTGTTTTAAAAGATGTTGCATTGCTTATCGTGCGGGTTTTCATTGGTTTTGCCATGCTCTCTCACGGTTTTCCAAAGCTTCAGATGCTTTTAGAAGGAAAGTCAGACTTTTTCGATTTTTTAGGATTAGGATCGCAGATCACTTTAGGTTTAACGGTTTTTGCAGAATTTGCCTGTTCAATTCTCCTTATTTTAGGACTGTTTTCAAGAATTTCATTAGGATTTCTGATGTTTACCATGATTATTGCGGGTTTCGTTGTTCATGGAGCAGATCCTTTTGAAAAGCGGGAAATGAGCCTTATTTATCTTTCCGTCTATCTTTTACTGATGGTTTTCGGAGTCGGAAAATTTTCTGTCGATTATATGATCGAGAAAAGGAAAAGAGCCAATGATTGGTAATAATTTTTACAATATAAATTAAAAAAGAGCAGTTGTTTTCAACCGCTCTTTTTGTTTCTAAGGATTGCAGGGAAGATTGGAAGGTATGCAGCTCCATTTAGGAAGTTCATTCGTTTCATCGATTTTCATGCAGGGTTTGTATCCTGAAGGACATTGCGGTGCATTTCCGCCATTCATGGCGCGAAGTTCTCTTCGCTCTAATTTTCTTAGATTTTTCATAATGATTCTGAATTTGATGAATACTAAAGATAATATTATTTTATTAAATCCCATAAAAGTGTTTTAATATAGAATTGTATATTCTCTAATTTTCATTAATTTCGTGGAAATTGAAATTATTATGAAGATAAGATTGACCATATGCCTTCTTGCGTTCCTCAATTTCTATGAAGCGCAGGAAAATATTACGTATCAAAAGCCATCTGCGGAAATCCTGAAATTGGCAGATTATGAAAGACCGCCAAGTGTTTTGATGAACAGTAAAAAAGACTGGATTGTTTTTACCTACCGTCCGACTTACAAAACACTGGAAGATTTAAGTCAGCAGGAAATGAAACTGGGAGGATTAAGAATAAATCCGGTAACCAATATTTCAAGTTCGGCAACGTATGCGAATAACCTGAAAGTGAGAAAAATGAACGATAAAATGGAAGTTCAGGTTAAAAATTTACCTTCCAATCCAAAAATCGCCAATACATCATTCTCTCCGGACGAAAAAAAACTGGCGTTTACCAATACCACCAATAAAGGTGTGGAGCTTTGGATTGTAGACCTTGAAACCGCTACCGCAAAGAAAATAACTTCTGATAATTTAAATGCAAATTTGGGAAGTCCTTACATCTGGTACAAAGACTCTCAGAATTTATTAATTAAAACCCTTCCGCAAAACAGACCTGCTTTAATAGATTCCAGTAAAGACCTTCCGACTGGTCCCATTGTTTCTACGGCAGACGGAAAAGTTTCGCAAAACAGAACGTATCAGGATCTTCTGAAAAATCCGCAGGATGAAAAGAATTTTGAGGTTTTAACCGCTTCAGAAATTTATAATGTTGATCTTAACGGAACTTTAAAGAAAGTAAAAGATCAGGATATGTATTCCGGATTAAGCTTTTCGCCGGACGGAAATTATTTGATGGCGACAACTATTAAAAAACCGTTTTCTTACATTGTTCCTCTAAGCAGATTTCCGATGACCACTACGGTGTATGACATGAACGGAAAGGTGGTAAAAGTTGTAAACGAAACACCTCTGAACGAAATCATGCCAAAAGGATTCTCTTCCGTAAGAACAGGAAAAAGAGATATGGGATGGAGAAGCGATATGCCTGCAACTTTGGTATATGCAGAAGCTCTGGACGGAGGAGATCAGTATAAAAATGCAGAATTCAGAGATGAAATTTTTACATGGGAAGCACCTTTCAGCAATGCTCCGAAATCTTTCTTTAAAACAAAGCAGAGATACGAAGATGTAAGCTGGACGAATGATCATTACGCCATTGTTTCCGAAGGGTGGTACGATACAAGAAATACAAAATCTTTCTTAGTTGATTTAAATAACGGAGAATCCAAAGTGATTCACGACAGAAATTATCAGGATGTGTACAGCGATCCCGGAAATTTCAATACCACAAAAAACCAGTACGGAAGATACGTTGTCGACATGAAAGGAGGAAAGTCTTATCTCATCGGAGCCGGATTCACAAAAGACGGACAGCATCCTTTCATTGATGAGATGGATGTGAAAACCATGAAAAAGAAAAGACTGTATACTTCCAATCTTAAAAATGCAAAGGAAGAAATTATTGATATTTTAAATCCTGCCAAAGGAGAAGTTCTTACGATTCAGCAATCTTCCAGTCAATATCCGAACTATTTCAAAAAGAGCATTAAATCCAGTAAGACAGAAGCGGTAACCAATTTCGCGAATCCTTTTGAAAGCATTAAAGATGTCTACAAAGAAGTAATTACGTATAAAAGAAATGACGGCGTTACACTTACCGGAACACTTTATCTTCCTGCCAATTACGACAGAAAGGCAAAAACAGAAAAATTACCGTTGCTGATCTGGGCTTATCCTACAGAATATAAAGATAAAAATACGGCAGGACAGAATACGCAGAATCCAAACGATTTCACTTACCCTTACTACGGTTCTTTCGTGTATTGGACAACGAAAGGATATGCCGTTTTGGATGATGCCGCATTCCCGATCATCGGAGAAGGAAAAACAGAACCGAATGATACATTTATTCCTCAATTGGTAGCCAATGCAGAAGCAGCAATTAATGCAGTAGATCGGTTAGGTTATATTGATAAGAAAAAAGTTGCGGTAGGAGGACATTCTTACGGGGCTTTTATGACGGCAAATCTTTTAACCCATTCCAAGCTTTTCGCATGCGGAATCGCGAGAAGTGGAGCCTATAACAGAACTTTGACGCCTTTTGGTTTTCAGAGCGAACAGAGAAATTACTGGGATGTTCCGGAAATTTATAACACGATGTCACCTTTCATGAATGCAGATAAGATGAAAACACCGCTGTTATTGGTTCATGGAGATGCAGACAACAATCCGGGAACGTTCACTTTGCAGACGGAAAGATATTTTCAGGCGCTTAAAAATCTTGGCGCACCAGTAAAAATGGTTCTTCTGCCAAAAGAAGCTCACGGATATGCAGCGAAAGAGAATATTCTTCATTTGCTTTGGGAACAGGATCAGTTTCTGGAGAAATGTTTGAAAAAATAATAATCTACATAAAAACTCGTTCAATTTTGGACGGGTTTTTATTTTAAACTTAAAACTATAAAATAAATGAAGCTAATAATCTTATTAATAATTTTCCCGATTTTACATTTTGCACAATTATCGCCAGAAGTAAAAAATCTTTATCAGCAAATATTAAAGAGTGAAAGAGCCGAATCTTCTCATACAGGAATGGAAGGAACTGAAAGTGAATTGTATAAACTTCATAAGAAACTGGATGAAATTGCAAACGATAAAGAAGTGGAATATATTGCTTTCAATGGAAATCCTGTAGCTAAATATTATGCCGCAAATATTCTTTTCAACAGAAAATCTAAATCTATCGAAAAAATATTTGAATATTATCTTAAAAGTAAAGATTCTGTACAAACTTTGAAAGGTTGCGTAGGTGGTGTTTCTAGATTAGATTATGAATTGTATATAAATGTAATTTCCGAAAAACAAACAATAGATGCAATGCAATGGGAGAAAAAATGGAAAGATAGTATGATTACTAGCGGAAAGCAAAATAGCCCTGAGTATTTAGGTTTAGTTGATATGTTAAATACAAAAACAATCTGGACTAAAAAAGATGTCGATTCATTAGCATATAGATTAGAACAGACCACTTTAAATAATCATGATGCTTCTAAAAAGTTGATTGAATTAATTTGTTTTCGTTATCTACATGAAAATAAGAAAGTTCCTTATTATGAAAAGATTGCCTATTTTGATGAAAAATATTCTTCAGAATATATCAAAAAGTATCTCAGGTTTTGTAGATTCGGACTTAAATAGCAGATAGAATATTAAGAATTATCAAACTAGGAAAACATTAATTAGTTTATTGTTTATCCCAGCTAGTTGTCTGCCAAAGTTGATAAGCTGTATAAAAAATGTCCGAAAATCATCAGGTGGAATCTATATATGGAGGATATTTTTTGGAAGAAAATCCTGTGTATGGGGAGCGATTCTTTTCTTGCAGATGAATTATACAGACTGACTTTTAGAGAAAAAATTGAAATCGATCGTACCAAATGGAGGCAAGAAAGAAACTATAGTGTCATAAAAGCCTATGAAAAGCCTGATAAAATGGTATTTCCGGAAAATAAAGCACTTTGGACAGAAACGGAGATTGATTTCCTTATTGGTAAGATTTGAACAAGAAATTCTCAATAATCCTTCATCATCAAAAGCTTTGGTTGAACTGTTGGCTGAAAATAATTTTTATTCAAAAATTAAGCGTCCTTAATATCAGAAATTGATGTATCTTGAAGAAAAGTACTATTCCGAAATGATTAAACGATATATTGATTTCTGTTCTAAATAATATACTTTTTTCAAAAATTATTCATATTCTGTTTACTTTAGTTTTTGTAATTTTCAGCCCGCAAAATTCAGTAAAAAATAAATAAACACGGGACATTGATTCCGAAAAGATATGTTACGAACCAATCAGACATTTTTAGACTACCTTGAAGGACTGTACAGCAGTGAAGAACATAAAGGGAATATTGTTTTAGAATCTTTTGAAAAAGGCGATAAAATATTAGTTCAAAATCAGATCTCCACAAAGATCATGCTCGTTAAAAGCGGCATTACCAAATGCTATTTTGTGGAAGAAAACGGGAAAGAATATATTGTGGAATTTATGGGAAAAGGAGAGATCATCGGTGAGATCGAAGTCATTAAAAATGTTCCCTGCATCTGCAGTATTGAAGCGATTACGGAAGTTACCGTTTATTCGATGTCGATTCCCTATTTTCAGGCATTGATCAAAAAAGACCTTACCCTCAATAATTTACTGTTGGATGTTTTTGCAGAACGTATTTTCAATACTTCAAGTCGCGCTTCTTATCAGCAGCTTCACAAGACAGAGCATACACTTTCACAACTTTTGGAAGTAAAATCCAGAGAAATGGAAATTTCAAAAGAAGATATGGCAACCTATCTCGGAATTACTGTGGAAAGTCTGAACCGAGCTTTGGAAGAACTTCAGGAGAATAATTCTGAAGAATAAATTCAACAGATTTAAACGCTTCTTTTATCTTTGCAGAAATATGCTGAAATCAATGGAAGAACTGAAATTCAGGAATGCTGAACTGAAAGATTTACCCAAAATTGTAGAAATTTACAACTCAACCATTCCTTCAAGAATGGTAACCGCCGATACAGAAAATATCTCTGTAGAAAGCAGAATTAAATGGTTTCATGACCACAATCCTGAAAAAAGACCACTTTGGGTCATTGAAAAGGAGCAGAATGAAGTCTTAGGTTGGGTTAGTTTTTCATCATTCTACGGAAGACCGGCATACAACGGAACCGTGGAACTCAGCATTTACATGGACGAAAGCTCGCGCGGAAAAGGCTACGGAAAAAAAGTACTGCAATACTGCATTGATAACGCACCAAAATTTGAAGTAAAAACACTATTGGGATTCATCTTTTTACATAATGAACCCAGCCTGAAATTATTCCGACACTTTGGTTTTGAAGACTGGGGCGTTTTTCCGAATGTTGCCGTTTTGGACGGCGTTGAAAGAACTTTGGTGATTTTAGGAAAAAGAGTAGGGTAGTTTGTCATTCGAAGCAAAAAAGCTTAATTT
>NZ_JAULSJ010000070.1:0-3108 GCF_030518295.1 Chryseobacterium urinae
CTGTATCTCTAAAAATCTTTTGTCGATAAACCCATAGTGTGGGAAAATACCCAACCAAAAGCTGCCGAAGGTTCCGTTCAACAGGGTTTTCATTGTTCGTGCTTCGCACGCAACGAAAACTTAGCTATTATTAACTGCAGTTTTTATTTAAATTGTGAATATAAGTTATTGATATTCGAATCTACCACATTCTTTGAAATGAAGAGCTTCAGAGTCAAGGATATACTTTCTAAAATCAGATTCACTATATTTTTTCATTTCTACAAAACAAATTTCGACATAATTTTCAATCTCCATGAGACTCCATCCAGATATATTTTTCATATATTTTTTATTTTCTGGTTTTAAAGCAAAACCATTTAGGAAATCCATTATTTTAGTTAATTCTGCGTGAGAAAACTTTTTTCCTTTGAATGTGATGTTTTGAGATCCAATTATGTTCTTAACTTTTCTCTTAGCGCCTTCTAACTCACCTTTTATATTTATTACTAAATTTCCTTTTTCATCAATATATGCACCAGCATAATAGTCAGGTATATTTTTGCCATAATAATTTAAAAGTTTGTTTAATTTATCGTTTGCTTCTTGTTGAAAATCGGCGTCTGCTTCGATAGTATTAATAGCTATTTTTGTATTTCCAGAATCTATATTATTTGCAATTTTTTGATAATTTTTGAAAGTTTTAACCGTATCTTTTTTATAAGTAGATATTGGAGTTAAAGTTTTTTTAGAATTGTTAATAGCATCGGATTTTTTTTCGTGACAATTTAAAATCGACAAAAATAAAATTATTGAGGAAAATAGAAGTTTGATAATTTTCACTTTTTGAGGTTTATGACGAGTGGTTGTAAAATTGCAGTTAACGGAAAAAGTATTTGCGAAGGGCGCGCTAAATTTAACTGAAAGTTCAATTTCGACCAACCGGAGCAGATGCTTTTTCAGATTGTCTAAATTAAGGAAAAAAACAATATGAAAAGCAGCTGCGGCTAAAGGAATCGAGTGTTTGTTTTATATATTCATCCCCGCCTTTTGCAAATACCGTGTTGAACTAAACCTTCGGTAGCTTTCTCAGCGCCATATTTAGTTACTTTGTAAACTAATTAAAAATCAGCAAAATGGCAAAAAAAAGAGAACGTCCTGTTCTCTTGAAATATCTTCTAAAAACTTTACGATAAACCCATAGTGTTTGAAAAAACTGTTAAAAGCTCCCGAAGGTTCCGCTCAACAGGGTTTTCATCTCGTGTCCTTCGGACAAGACGAAAACTTAGTTATTATTGGCGGTAGTTTTTTTATCTTATTTTGTGTAGGATTTCTTTCAGTTTGGGTTCAATATTTAGTTCATCAAATAGTTTTTCCGATAAATTTAATGAGTTCTCAAAAGCCAAAACGATGTTTTTGGGATTTAAATCTGATGTTACTTTTTTATACTCTGAATACCAAATCGTGTCAATGTCCTTTTCGAGACTTTTAGTCGGACTTTCCCAATGTTGCGTTTTGCTTGTTCTTGCTCTTATAAGCCAAAGCAAGTATTTCTGCACATTTGATAAACTGTGATGAGCGTGAGCAAATTCTTCTCGTTTAATCAAGTTGCTTGTTGTCAGTACAACATTCAGTAATGATTGGCTTAACCACAAAATATTTTCATTTGTTATTCTTTCGGGCGATTTCGTTTTGATTTGATTAAGCGTTTTCGTTAAAAGTCCATCTTTGTCGGTTAGGTTCATTTGGTCAAAATCGCTAAATTCAACAATTCCGTCCCAAGATTTGATAATTTCAATTTCCTCCGTTTTTAAAAAATGGAATTCTCCTCTGACCATATTCTCGAAAATAGCAACTTCACTTCCATATTCGTTTGTAAAATATAAAGCCAAAGGATGAATTTGATTTACCCATTTTTCTGTCGAGAAATTTTCTTTATTTTTCAAGAAGATGTAAAATTCGATGTCAGAATATTTGTCTCCTTCGTTTTTGGTAAATGAACCATACATAAAAACGGCGGAAACATTTTCGTCTTGTTGCGCTATATATTTTGTTTTGTCAATCATTTGTAACTGTGTCATTTTTCTAATTTTTAAATGTTGATAATAGAAATTTTCACTACTTTTTGAAAGCAATGAAAAAGTTTTACGTTGTTTATTTTGGACAGTTACTTATAGCTTCATCGGATTATACTTTTTTATTTTCAACATTCTGTTTGGTAAAATTACCGCCAACGTTTTGCAGCTACCCGAAGGTGGCGATTTCGAAGCGGTTCACTGTCAACCAAGCACAAACTTTGATAGATGCACAAAGCTTGATTTAACAACTGAACCGCCACTTTTGGGTAGGTGCTGTTGAACTAAACCTTCGGTAGCTTTACCGTTGGTATAAATTAGTTACTTTGTAAAGATAATTAAAATTCAATACAATGACAACAAAAAAAAGAGTTTAGAAGAGCTTAGAGAAAACAAACTCATCAATCAGGCAAAGCGCGAAGTTCCAGGTTTTACAGAACTTTTAGGTAGATTTGAACGTACCGTTTCGGTTTTGGGGCGTAGTCAAAGCACGTTCAACAATTACTCTAGACACGTCGCGTCGGTGTCGCTACATTTCGGGAAAATTCCTACAGAATTGGATTCAGAGCAAATTCAAGATTACCTTTTTTACCTTCAGAAAAAATCAAAATCACCTTCACAGTCGTATTTTAAACATACCGTTTACGGACTTCGATTTCTACTGAAATCGGAAGGTTTGAGCTATGATTTTTTGAGTCTTCCGGAAATTAAAAAAGAGAAAAAACTGCCTGTAGTGCTTAGTAAACAGGAGGTTTGGCAGATGTTGTCCGGCTGTAAACTTTTAAAACACAAAATATTAATCGGTATTTTGTACGGTTGCGGACTGCGCTGTATGGAAGTCAGAAATCTCCGTTTATGCGACTTAGATTTTGATCGAAAACAGTTGAAAGTGGTTCAAGGAAAAGGCAAAAAAGACCGCTATTTGCCACTTTCGGAGCATTTGATTCGGGGACTCAAAAAGTATATCGAAGCTGAAAAACCAGAAGATTATCTCTTTGGAATGCCACGAGAAGGAAGAGCCGGCGGAGAGTTTGATTCCCGCTACTCACAACGA
>NZ_JAULSJ010000071.1:0-3044 GCF_030518295.1 Chryseobacterium urinae
TGCAATAGTGGGGCTGAAAGGCTTCGATTGGGCATTTGTGCAATGGTCAACATTCGTTCTTCGATTGAACTTTTGTGCTAAAAACCCCCGCCTTCGGCAATACCCAAACCGTTAGTGGCAATGCCAAGCCAAAACAAGGAACAATGAAACCTGAATTGAAAAGGATAAGAAAAGTAGAATATGATATAGATCCAAATAGATACGAATTACGAGATGGAAGAGAAATCAATGCCCCATTGTGTCCATACGGAAACCACTACAAATGGATAGGGTTTGACTTAAAAACGAATGAATATGTTAGATTTGCGAAATCTGTGTTTAAATTACTTATAAATAAAAATGGTAAATGAATAATAAAAAATATGGTATAGAGGGATTTGATGCCCCAGAACTTGAAAAATTTAGGTGGATTGATGCCTACGGAATAGATACTGAATCTATACAGCTTTCTAATTACAGAGGAAAGTTCATTGTATTGTATTGCTTCCAAAGTTGGTGCCCTGGTTGCCATAAAATTGGCTTACCTTCCCTACAACAAATGGTCTCTGCATTAGAAAACAATGAAGCAATCAAGTTCTTCGCTATTCAAACGGTGTTTGAAGGCAAAAGTCAAAACACTTTTGAAAAATTAAAAGAAACACAAAAGCAGTATAAATTAGAAATTCCTTTTGGACAAGATGAGGGAAATGAAAGTACACATAATATTTCAAGTGTAATGTATCATTACAGAACAGGAGGAACCCCTTGGTTCATTTTTATAAACCAAGAAGGAAAAGTAGTGTTCAATGATTTTCATTTGAATACCGAAAAAGCAATTGAATTTTTACAAACAATTAAATAATTTTTTTATGCAAAAATGGATAGACGTAATAAGATTAGCCAATAATGGCAACCTTAAACCAGATCAAAGAATTGAAAAATCGGTAGAAGAATGGAAATCACTTCTTACCGAAGAACAATTTTATGTAACTCGTAAAAAAGGAACAGAGAGAGCTCACAGCTCCGAAATGTGTAATTTGTTTGAACCTGGCAAATATGCTTGTATATGTTGTAACACTGTACTTTTTGACAGCGAAGAAAAATTTCAAAGTGGAACAGGGTGGCCTAGTTTTACACAGCCCATTAAAGAGAATGTAATTAATTATATCAAAGATGTTACATTTGGTATGTATCGAATAGAAACAACTTGTAGCACTTGCGATGCTCATTTGGGACACGTTTTTCAAGATGGGCCTATGCCAAGCGGATTGCGATTTTGCATAAATGCTGTCGCTCTAAAGAAAGTAAAATCTGATGAGAAAAAAATTACATTTGGTGGTGGTTGCTTTTGGTGTACAGAAGCGATGTTTCAACAACTAAAAGGAGTTGTAAAAGTAGAAAGCGGCTATAGTGGTGGCGAAATTATCAATCCTACTTATAGAGAAGTGTGTTCTGGAACTACCGGTCACGCAGAAGTAATTGAAATTACCTACTTACCTTCTGAAATCAGCTTTGAAGACTTGATAAAAATTCATTTAACTACTCACAACCCAACAACCATAAATAAACAAGGTGCTGATAGAGGAACACAGTATCGTAGCATTATCTTTTATAGAACAGAAGAAGAAAAAATGCTCGCTTTAAAAGTCATTGAAGAAGTTCAACCTGCCTACGATGATATGATTGTAACAGAAGTGAAAATGTTTGAGCATTTTTACAAAGCAGAAGCAAATCACCAAGATTATTACAATCGCAATAGCGAAGCTGGATATTGTACCGCAGTGATAAATCCCAAATTAGCAAAATTAAAATCGCTTTATCAGGATAAACTAAAGAAATAATGGACGAAGACATAAATTTTTAATGAAGCAATTTAAAAAATAAAGAATGAAAAATAGTCTTGATAAAAATGCAAAATGGCTCTTGCTTTTTGGTATTTTATTAACATTTTTATTTCCATTACTACTTCCATTGCTCAATAAAACAGGCATTGGTAATTTTGGCGTTGTTGGCGATGCGATTGGCGGTATAACAAATCCTATTTCTCAACTCATTGGCTCTATACTTCTATATTTAGCGTTAAAAGCTCAACTTTCAGCAAATGGCATAGTGCAAAATCAAATAGAAAAAGACAATATAAAGGAAGAACTACAACACAATACAGAACAAATACGGACTTTTTATTCTTTCTTTCAAGAAACAATAAAAAATTTCAGTTATGAGTTTTCTGATGCAAATGGAAAACAACTGTTGTATGGAAAAAGAGCCATAAAATGTTTCTTAAATGATTTGGAACAAATGAAAGTAGATATTCATAATACAGATGATGTACTTATGTATGATGGAGTAAGAGAATTATTAAGTATTTTGAAAAGTGCAGAAGAATTATTCAATCGCATTGATACTATTTCTTCAAAATCACAACATATTTTATTTTATAGAACTCTTTTGCAACACGAATTATTATTCAATATTTTTCCTTATCAAGACCTTGATGACGATATTAATATTAAAACTGGAAAATGCACTATTTGTGCAGATGCACATTCATATTATCCTCCTATTATATTTGATAAAATTAAACTTTTAGGATCTAAATTTATATAAAAATGGCAACAGTAATTAAAATTAAAAACATTGAAGAAGGCTTCCAAAGTATTATCACTAATGGTAAGCACACCATTATTGGTGACGAACCTATCACAAGTAAAGGAACAGATTTAGGTTTAGCACCCTCAGAACTTGTTTTAAGCGGTTTGGCAATGTGCAAAGTCGGAACTGTCCGTTTTATTGCTCGCAAAAACAACTGGGAGATAGAGAATGTAACAGCCGAACTAGTGCAAGAAGTAGCAAGAGGGGAAGGAGGGCTAAAAACCACTATTCAAATTAAAATGATTATTGAAGGTAATCTTTCCGAAGAGCAGAAAGAAGAATTGATAAAACAAGCCGACCGTTGTTATATCCACCGTTTGTTAAATAGCGAATGGGATATAATGCCTATAACGCTTTAAATCAAATGCACTGCCACTAATAACTAAGTTTTCGTCTTGTCCGAAGGACACGAG
>NZ_JAULSJ010000072.1:0-2884 GCF_030518295.1 Chryseobacterium urinae
GTAGGTAGTTTTATTTTTCATCGCAATATCCTTTGTTGTCTGTTTTCATATGATGTCGTCCCCATTGATACATACTGTCAATAATAGGCAACAAGGTTTTTCCATAGTCAGTTATATTATATTCAACTCTTGGTGGGATTTCAGGTAAGGTTTGTCGTCAGTTATAAAACTATCCACGTAATCCAAATAAGGAATCAAATTAATATTGTATTTGCTCACGATGTATTTTATTGTTTTCTCTGTCCAAAAATGAGTTTGGTTATATGCGGGGCATATGGTCTTGTAAGCACAAAAATGAATGGAAAATATGTCATCATCGATATAATGATCACAATAGCCACTATAATAGAAAATTATATTTTTACTTTTTAAATTTTTAAACCCTATATCTTTAATGATTTTCTTATTGAGTTTTGAATAGTCTAAATTTTTAAAATTTGTAATTAACTCATTACTCAATTTCATTTTATTATCATATACAGCTGTTGCTAAAGAATCTCTAATTTTAACTCTATTAATGTCTTGACATTTAAAATTAGATAAAAAAAGCAATAAAAATATTAAATATATTTTTTTCATTCTTTCATTTAAAATATTTTCTCCCAATGTCGAGGATTTGTAATATTTGACTTTAATTTCCATATTGTAAAATCAGGGATTGCAAATCCGTGCTATCGGATTAAACTTTCTAGGGACATAATTTTATATTATTACAGCTAACGGTTTGGGTATTGCCAAAGGCGGGGATTTTTAGCACCAAGGTTCAATAGAATAACGAAAGTTGAAACTTTCACAAATGCCCAATCAAAGCCACTCAGCCTAATACTTTTTAATGACAGTTTTATTCCATTCCTAAATACTCTAATTCTTTATCAATTAATAATTCTATATTGAAATAATATTCTTCATTTATTTGCTTTGAAACTGCTATTTGAAGCTCATATTCATTAGAATTATTCAATTCTAGATAAATTCTATTGTCTAAATAATTAGGCTCGCTATTTTTCCAGTCAAAATTATCTAAAGAAATATGTCCTCCGTTAATTGATGTTAATTCTAAATAATCAGCTGTAAAATTTAAATTCCTGTTTAAATCAATATAGGCATAAATATTAAAATCTAAAAAATCCATCTTACTCAAAATGTTATACATTTCCGTATCATATACAAAGCTGACGCTTCCCTTTATTTTATATTTACTTTTATCAAAAACATTATTTAGTCCCTCATAAAGTTGCTTTGAAGCATTAGCAACACCTCCATTTAATCTTATATAATCTTCATCAAATTTTAAATTAATTCCAGAAGGTCTTATTTGGTTACTACCTTTAGGAACAAAATCAGCACTTGCTGAAAATGTTACTCCATTACTTTTATATGAAAATGTTGCGTTTGGAATAAGGTTCGTATCTATTAAATTATCTACAAGAGTTACCAACTCGTCATTTCTCAGATTAATTAGTCGTTGTGTTTTGATCGTTTCAAAAATCTCAATTAGTTCTTTCTTCATTTGCAAGAAGTCCTCCGTTATTGAAGGTACAACTGTCGCACTTAGTTTGGACTGTTCTATTTTTAGCGAGTAGTACAAATAATTTACTCTTTCACTCTTCTCTAATTTATTTGAAAATGAAAACCTTTGTGCACTTGGAGCTATCTCAAACAAATTTAGTAACTTATCATAGTCCGAAAGATAAAAAGTTGAATTGAAGTGGTGAAAGTTAATTTCGAACATTGAATTAAGTTTATCTATAAGCTCAGGCGTTTTCAAAATAAATCTGTAATAAAAAGACTTCTTATCACCCATACATAAAGAATCATTGATTAATTTAATATCTTTAAATAATTGAGAAAGAGGAATGTTTTTTTCTTTGAGTCCATATACCCTGTGTGTAGTTCCCATTTTTTTCTAATTACTGCTAACGTTCCGGTGCTTGCCAAAGTTACTGGCTTCGGAAACGATTATTTTCTGTTAAAGATAAAGTTTCTTGTGTAATGTATACGAGATTTACTACAAAATTCGCAATCTTTCCAAAAGCCTGTTTATATATTACCGAAGGCGGAGATTTTTAGGACAAAAGTCCAATCGAAGTCGTTCGTTCACCCAATGTCTCGGATTTGTAATTTCCATATTATAAAATCACGGTTACAAATCCGCGCTATCGTCATCTCAGTTAGTTATAAACAGGGTTGTTTTACATTCCCTGCAAACGCAGGAAGTCTCGTGCAGTCTGCGGGAAACGAAATGCATTTTCAGATTATACTAGTTCGCAACAGTAATGGTGAGCTTCTTTTTCTTTTGCTGGATGTGTACAGTTTTTCCTTTTCCGAAACCCAGTTCATCAAGCCATTTTCCTCTGAGCCTTATTTCCGGAACGATGATGAGTTGATTGCTGCTTTTCTGAAATCTTGAATGGATTTTTAGTTTTCTTGAATTCATTATTGTCGTATTTTTATATGACAAATGTATAAAAAAAATCAATTTGTCAACTTTTTGTATGACAAATTTGTAAGCGAATTAGCTGACATTTGAATTATGACGAGAGAACAGCTAAAGACGGAATTGGGTAAAAGAATTATTATGCTTCGAGAACAGAAAGGGTGGAGCCAGTCGGATTTTGCCCGTGCCTGTAATAAAGACCGACAGGCAATTGAAAAATTGGAAAACGGAAAAGTAAATCCTACACTTTATACTTTACTGGAATTGGCTGCTGCTTTGGAAGTTTCTTTGTCAGAACTGGTGGATTTAAAATGATGTATTATTTCACACGAATTGTGAAGTGTGACATTAGGATCTAAACGTGATGTCGCGGATTTGTAATCCGTGATTTTAATTTTTATATTCTGAAAGTATAGATTGCAAATTTTTTGCGAAAGATGTTCTTGG
>NZ_JAULSJ010000073.1:0-2350 GCF_030518295.1 Chryseobacterium urinae
GTTTCCCGTGTTTGTATCCAATCTTCTCGGTTCCGTCCTTGGCATTTCGGGCAATGACGGTTTCGGCAGGAGTTGTAGCTGATGCTGATATTTCCGCATTCGTCGCAAGCATCGATATGTCCTCCCAAAGCCGATGTTCTGCACTTTTTTAATGCAAATAAAGTTCTTAATTGCCAGGAATTTAATCCTAAATCTTCCAATTTTGAACCTAATTTGTTTAAAACATCGGCGACTTCGTATTGAGGTTGAGATTGAGGTTGAGTTGGCTGTTTTTTTATGGTTTTAAAACCTCTCATTTCTTCCCAAATTCTGAAAAAAGGGTATCGAGCGGTGAAAAGAGTTTTTGTGTGGAAAGTTGTGCAATTTGAAGATAAATCAACGTCGTGTCAATACTTTCGTGACCCAAGAGATTTTTGATGCTCAAAATATCCATCCCATCTTCCAGAAGATGCGTCGCAAAACTGTGCCGAAGCGTATGAACACTCACTTCTTTCAATATTTTTGCCGTTTTTGATGCCTGCTTTACCGCCCATTGAACGCCCCGTTGCGAATATCTGGAATCGAAGCCTGTGCTGAGCGAAGTCGAAGCACCAGCTCTGCCTTCTCTAGGCATCCCGAAGAGATAATCTTCTGGTTTTTCCGCTTCGATATACTTTTTGAGCCCCCGAATCAGATGTTCGGAAAGTGGCAAATAACGGTCTTTTTTGCCTTTTCCCTGAACCACTTTCAACTGTTTTCTATCAAAATCTAAGTCGCATAAACGGAGATTTCTAACCTCCATACAGCGCAATCCGCAACCGTAAAGGATGCCGATCAAAATTTTATGTTTTAAAAGTTTACAGCCGGACAACATCTGCCAAACCTCCTGTTTACTAAGCACTACAGGCAGTTTTTTCTCTTTTTTAATTTCCGGAAGACTCAAAAAATCATAGCTTAAACCTTCCGATTTTAGCAGAAACCGAAGCCCGTAAACGGTGTGTTTGAAGTACGACTGTGATGGAGATTTTGATTTTTTCTGAAGGTAAAAAAGGTAATCGTGAATTTGCTCGGGATCCAATTCTGTAGGAATTTTCCCGAAATGTAGCGACACCGCAGCGACGTGTCTGGAGTAATTTTGAAAGGTACTTTGGCTTCTTCCCAACACCGAAACCGTACGTTCAAACCTTTGCAAAAGCTCCGCAAATCCCGGAACTTCGCGCTTTGCCTTATTGATGATTTTGTTTTCTCTAAGCTCTTCTACACTCTTTTTTTTGTTGCCATTTTGCTGATTTTTAATTAGTTTTACAAAGTAACTAAATATAGCGCTGAGAAAGCTACCGAAGGTTTAGTTCAACAAGGTATTGCCAAAAGCGGAGCTAAAGTGCTAAATTCAAAGTTTGTGCTTCTAATCCGCCAAAAACGAATTTTATTCGTTTTTGTTTTGTAAATTTAACTCATAGAAATTCGTTTTGGCTAGCCTCGGTGCAAAATCGGAACTTTCGACTTCGATTTCCCCGCCTTCGGCAATACCCAAAACGTTGGTGGCAAGGCTAAAAGACACAGCAAATGGACATCAGTAAAGACGTAAAAAATCAACTTGACAAATATTTTGGAAATTATACTACCACACAAATTTCAGGTGGTTCAACAAATGCTGAATTGTTCAGGGTTACGACAGATGAATCAAAGAGTTTTATTCTCAAAAAACAAATTTATAGTAACCATAATGTAAGCCTCAAATACGATTATCAAAATTATTTATGGCTTGACGGAAAAATTCCAGTTCCTAAGATTATTTTTTATGAACAATTAAGCGACTTTGAATTGTTATGTATGACGGAACTGCAAGGAAAAACTCTTGAATATTATTTTGATAAAATAGAAACTGAAGAAATTATTAAGCAATATGCAATATCATTGAAAAAACTTCATTCTTTGAAAATCGACAATACTGCGTTGGTTCAACACCTTGACTTGAAAATTTCAAAAGCAAGATTTAATTTAGATAGTGGGTTAATTGATTTTACAGACTTACAACCCGAAAATCAAACTTACAGCCCCGAAGAACTATTTGTGAAATTATTAAGCATAAAGCCATCAGACTATGAATTAGTGTTTACACACGGAGATTACTGTTTTGACAACTTAATTTTTGACAATCATAACTTAAGTGGTTTTATAGACATTGGCAATGGAGGTATAGCAGATAAATATCAAGATATTGCACTTGCTGTTAGAAACATACGAGATAATTTTAGACCAGAAATGGTTGACATATTTTACAAGGTATATGGACTTGATAAGCCAAACAAAAATAAAATAGAGTTTTATATATTATTAGACGAGTTCTTTTGAAAGAAGCCCAGCCACC
>NZ_JAULSJ010000074.1:0-2143 GCF_030518295.1 Chryseobacterium urinae
TGTTGAACTAAACCTTCGGTAGCTTTACCCTTGCGCATATTTTAGTTACTTTGTAAAGATAATTAAAAAATCACTAGAATGGCAACAAAAAAAAGAGTTTAGAAGCGCTTAGAGAAAACAAACTCATCAATCAGGCAAAGCGCGAAGTTCCAGGTTTTACAGAACTTTTAGGTCGATTTGAACGTACCGTTTCGGTTTTGGGGCGTAGTCAAAGCACGTTCAACAATTACTCTAGACACGTCGCGTCGGTGTCGCTACATTTCGGGAAAATTCCTACAGAATTGGATCCCGAGCAAATTCACGATTACCTTTTTTACCTTCAGAAAAAATCTAAATCGCCTTCGCAATCGTATTTTAAACACACCGTTTACGGACTTCGATTTCTGCTAAAATCGGAAGGTTTGAGCTATGATTATTTGAGTCTTCCGGAAATTAAAAAAGAGAAAAAACTGCCTGTAGTGCTTAGTAAACAGGAGGTTTGGCAGATGTTGTCCGGCTGTAAACTTCTGAAACATAAAATCTTAATCGGGATTCTTTACGGCTGCGGATTGCGATGTATGGAAGTTCGAAATCTCCGTTTGTGCGACTTAGATTTCGACCGAAAACAACTCAAAGTGGTTCAGGGAAAAGGCAAAAAAGACCGCTATTTACCACTTTCCGAGCATTTGATTCGTGGACTCAAAAAGTATATCGAAGCTGAAAAACCAGAAAATTATCTCTTTGGAGAACCTCGTGGAGGGCGTGCTGGTGGCGATTTCGATTCCCGTTACTCCCAGCGCGGCGTTCAGTGGGCGGTAAAGCAGGCATCAAAAACGGCAAACATCCTGAAAGATGTGAGTGTTCATACGCTTCGGCACAGTTTTGCGACGCATCTTCTGGAAGATGGGATGGATATTTTGAGCATCAAAAATCTCCTCGGCCACGAAAGTATTGACACGACGCTGGTTTATCTCCAAATTGCACAACTTTCCACACAAAAACTCTTTTCACCGCTCGATACTTTGTTTTCGGAATTTGGGAAAAAATGAGAGGTTTTAAAACCATAAAAAAACAGCCAACTCAACCACAATCTCAATCTCAACCTCAATACGAAGTCGCCGATGTTTTAAACAAATTAGGTTCAAAATTGGAAAATTTAGAACTTAATTCTTGGCAGTTAAGAACTTTATTTGCCTTAAAAAAGTGCAGAACTTCGGCTTTGGGAGGACATATCGATGCTTGTGATGAATGTGGAGATGTAAGCATCAGTTACAACTCCTGCCGAAACCGTCACTGCCCAAAATGTCAGGGCAAAAACCGTGAAAAGTGGATTGGGATGAGGGAAAACGAACTGCTTCCGGTACCTTATTTCCACGTGGTTTTTACGCTTCCGGATGTATTGAACAAAACCGCACTTCACGAGCCCAAGATGTTGTATGATATATTGTTTGAATCGGCTTGGGAAACCCTTCAAACGTTTGGCAAAAACAAAAATCTCCAAATGGGAATGATTGCTGTTTTGCACACTTGGGGACAGAATTTGAGTCTTCATCCGCATTTGCACTGCATTGTTCCGGGCGGTGGTGTGGATGAAAGCGGAGCTTGGAAAAATCTACGTTCAGACGGCAAATTTTTGTTTTCGGTAAAGGCTTTGAGTAAAGTTTTCAGGGCTAAATTTTGTGAGAAACTAAAAGATAAAAATCTTGAAGAATATCCCAAAATCAGGCGAAATCTGTGGGAAAAACCTTGGGTAGTTTACGCCAAAAAGCCTTTTGGAAGCCCAAAATCGGTGGTGGAATATTTGGGTCGTTATTCCCACAAAATCGCCATCAGCAACCAGAGAATCAGAAAAATTGATGTGGAGACGGTCACTTTTTCTTACAAAGATTACCGCCAAAAAGGCATCAAAAAACAGATGGTTTTGAGCCACGAGGAGTTTATCCGCCGTTTTGCGATGCATATTTTGCCGAAAAGATTTGTGAAAATCCGTCATTATGGTTTTTTGAGCAGCACTTGGAAACGAATTAAGCTTAAAAATCTGCAACAAAATTTAGGCATCCAGCCCAAAGAAAAGCTTCCGCCAAAAGCTTTTCAGCCGAAATGCAGTTGTTGTAAAACAGGGAATTTAGTCACCATTGCAATGTTTGATTTGAGGGGACCGCCA
>NZ_JAULSJ010000075.1:0-2090 GCF_030518295.1 Chryseobacterium urinae
TCTTTAAACATCCTAATTAACTACCTGCGGATTTTAGGTATTATTATAGAAGCCCCCATGAATAAATCGCTCATCATTTTCGGCATCGTCAACATAACCTCGGACAGTTTCTCCGATGGAGGCCGGTATCTGGCGCCAGACGCAGCCATTGCGCAGGCGCGTAAGCTGATGGCCGAGGGGGCAGATGTGATCGACCTCGGTCCGGCATCCAGCAATCCCGACGCCGCGCCTGTTTCGTCCGACACAGAAATCGCGCGTATCGCGCCGGTGCTGGACGCGCTCAAGGCAGATGGCATTCCCGTCTCGCTCGACAGTTATCAACCCGCGACGCAAGCCTATGCCTTGTCGCGTGGTGTGGCCTATCTCAATGATATTCGCGGTTTTCCAGACGCTGCGTTCTATCCGCAATTGGCGAAATCATCTGCCAAACTCGTCGTTATGCATTCGGTGCAAGACGGGCAGGCAGATCGGCGCGAGGCACCCGCTGGCGACATCATGGATCACATTGCGGCGTTCTTTGACGCGCGCATCGCGGCGCTGACGGGTGCCGGTATCAAACGCAACCGCCTTGTCCTTGATCCCGGCATGGGGTTTTTTCTGGGGGCTGCTCCCGAAACCTCGCTCTCGGTGCTGGCGCGGTTCGATGAATTGCGGCTGCGCTTCGATTTGCCGGTGCTTCTGTCTGTTTCGCGCAAATCCTTTCTGCGCGCGCTCACAGGCCGTGGTCCGGGGGATGTCGGGGCCGCGACACTCGCTGCAGAGCTTGCCGCCGCCGCAGGTGGAGCTGACTTCATCCGCACACACGAGCCGCGCCCCTTGCGCGACGGGCTGGCGGTATTGGCGGCGCTGAAAGAAACCGCAAGAATTCGTTAACTGCACATTCGGGATATTTCTCTATATTCGCGGTTCAGCAGGCATGTCCCCTTTGAGGGCGACCCGACGACAGGATAATCGACCTTATGGTGCGCAAATATTTCGGCACAGACGGTATTCGTGGCAAAGCCAACGAAGGCGCGATGACGGCGGAAACCGCCTTGCGCGTCGGCATGGCGGCTGGCCGTGTCTTTCGTCGCGGTGACCACCGCCATCGTGTCGTGATCGGCAAGGATACGCGCCTGTCGGGCTATATGCTTGAACCCGCGCTCACAGCCGGTTTCACCTCGATGGGCATGGACGTATTCCTTTTTGGCCCGCTGCCGACAACGTATAGGAAGAATAAACGCCCTTTTCACCCAAGTCCAACAGCTTTGGACCGCAGTTGACTCTTTCGACACCCCTGCGATGCAACCCAATCCGGCTGACGGGGAGCCAGCAACGCTGAAAATTTACCCTCCTCTTTCCCACTAGCGGCTCCTTTTCCGACAACCAGCACGGCGGATCCCTGCCGCGGCGCTGTGAACGCAGCATTTTGATTGGTATCGTTGGCCTTCAGGCTCGTCAGTCAAACAGACCCAGGAGCAGCTCAGCCGGTGGCGCCCGGCTTTCGGGTAACGCCCTGGTCCCGCTGGTTTCGGCTTTGTGCTTCAGGTGATCAAGGATCTGCTTGATCACTATAGGGTCTTCAATGCAGGCGATGACTTTCATGGCGCCGCCGCAGCCGCTGCAGGTCTCGATGTCGATATTGAAAACACGCTTGAGCCGTTGCGCCCATGTCATCGACGCTCGCCGTTGTGCTGGTGTTGCCGGTTCATCAGCCACCCTGACCTTGTTGCCCCTGCCCCGTTTTGCCGGCGTGACCAACGCCCGGTGCCGACTGTTGGGTGCGAACACCCCGTGGAAGCGGGTTAGGTTGACTCTGGGCTTCGGTACCAGGGCGGCCAGCCTTGCAATGAAATCCAATGGTTCGAAAATGACGTGCGTGGTGCCGTCCCGGTACGGCGTCTTGAGCTGGTAGCGCACGTTGCCGCCTCGTGTTAACGACAGCCGCTTCTCGGATACCGCCGGGCGGCTGATGTACCGGCACAGCCGTTCGAGCTTCTTGCGTTCATCGGCCCTGGCCGCCACGCCGGCGTGCAGGCTGGACCCGGCTACCTTGCCAATCCCGTCACCGAACGGATCACCACTGGTCGGCAGAGTTTGCAAAGTGAACA
>NZ_JAULSJ010000076.1:0-1476 GCF_030518295.1 Chryseobacterium urinae
TAGTATTTGCAAAAGGCGGGGTTGAAACCAAGTAGAAAGATTTGTTGCATTTAGTCGCAACTTGCTTTTCATATTGTATTTTTTTGTAATTTAACAATCTGAAAAAGCAATTTGCTTCGTTCGGTCGAAATTGAACTTTTCGTCCAATTTAGCCCGCCCTTCGCAAATACTTTTTCCGTTAGCGGTCATTGTAACGGACGACACAGCATTGAGATAATTATGAATGAAATTGAAGCATACATAAAGCAGTTTCCCGATAACGTTCAGGAAACTTTGCAAAACATTAGGAAGTTAATAAATGACAACGCACCTAACGCAGACGAACTTTTTGCTTACGGAATGCCAGCATATAAACTCAACAAAAAACCATTGGTCTATTTTGCAGCTTTCAAAAATCATATTGGGTTTTACGCAACACCTTCAGGACATAGCGAATTTCAAGACGAACTTTCAAAATATAAACAAGGAAAAGGTTCGGTCCAGTTTCCGCTTGACAAACCAATTCCATACAAATTGATTGAAAGAATTGTAAAATTTAGAGTGATTGAAAACAACAAAAAGGCAAACGCTAAAACAATTTTGACTAAACAGACTGATAACTAAAATAAAATGAAAGAATTTGTATTACTGTTCCGAATGGACATCACAAACGCAGAAGCACAACCAACGCCAAAGCAAATGGAAACCTATATGCAACAATGGATAAGTTGGATAAACGAAATAGCCGACAATGACCAACTTGCAGACGGTGGAAACCATTTTTCACGACAAGGACGAGTTCTAAAACCAAACAACGAAGTAGTTGAAACGCCACACATTGCCGACAACAATTCCATTGCGGGTTACATCATTGTATTAGCAAAAAACATTGACGAAGCGACAAAAATTGCAAAGAAATGTCCAATCTTAAACGGACAAAATACATGTGTAGAAATACGTGAAACAGCAACACCGGGACAATAAACAGACATAGAAACATCTAAAAATAAATTTTGACAATGGAAAAAACTAACAGCAACCAAAAATCAAACGGACACGGCGCGACACCTTTCGCACAGACTTATTTTCACGGGACAAGGTCTGACTTGAAAGTTGGTGAGTTTATCGAAGTTGGTTTCAACTCTAATTACGGACAAAGAAAAAATGCAAAATATATTTTCCTTTCCGCGACATTGGACGCTGCAATTTGGGGTGCTGAACTTGCATTTGGTGAAGAACGAGAAAGAATTTATCTAGTTGAACCAACAGGACCAATTGAAGACGACCCTGACTTGACGGACAAAAAGTTTCCAGGCAACCCAACAAAATCTTATCGTTCAACAAGTCCGTTTAAAATAGTTGGTGAAGTTACCAATTGGCAAGGACACCCACCAGAACAAGTTAAAGCAATGAAAGACGCATTAGCAAAACTTAAAGAACAAGGAATTAACTCACTAAATGACGAATAACTTTGACGATAAAAAACAACGAACCGCC
>NZ_JAULSJ010000077.1:0-1240 GCF_030518295.1 Chryseobacterium urinae
ATATGCAAATTATTTTTTAAATTTGTTTAAACTATTTTTTGGGAAAGCTATTGTTTATCCCGTTCAGACAGGCGAAACCCTGTCTGTATTTTTATTTTCTTCATAATTCATATTGAATTCTTCCTCTTTTTTCCAGAGAACGTAGATTAAACACAATAACTTTCTCGCTACGGCTGTTACCGCTATTTTTTTTGCAGGTTTCCGTTCCGTTAAATTTTTGTAAAAAGATTTCATCGAGGGATTAAATCTACTGGCACACAATGCCGGCATATAGAGCGCGTACCGAATAAAGCTGTTTCCTTTTTTCGAAATTCTTGTTTTTCCCTCTCTGCTCCCAGACTGGTTCTGCTGTATATCAAGACCTGCATAACTGGTAAGCTGTTTGGAATTGGAGATTAAGGCAAATGCATTTGTTTCAGCCACAACGCAAACAACTGTTATAAAACTCACTCCCGGGATCGTGCATACCCGCTGTATTTTATCATAAAAAGAGCGGTCTGTCATCACCAAAGTTCTTATCTCTGCCTCTATCTCCAGTGCCTGAGTTTCGAGCAATGCAATCTGTCTTTTTAATCTTTGTTCTGTACTTTCAGGGCATTGATAACTGTAAAACCTTGCATGAAGCTGGTTTTTGACCTGATTTATTTTATATTTTATCTCACGATACTCTCTGCTTAAGAACTTAAGCTCCCGCATGATTCCGGATGGTTTTTGCCAAAATCCAAGTCTTCTTTCCAAGCCCAGCCTACATAAAACTTCAGCATCTACCTTATCCGTTTTCGTCTTTATGTTCAAACTTTTGACATAGTGTTTTACCATATTGGGCAATAAAACCGATGCTTTACAGTCGTTTTCTGTGAGATAATAAATCAGATTTTCATAATAAACTCCTGTAGCTTCCATTACATACATCAAATTTTCTGTAACCTGAAGATCTGAAACCCAATTCAGCAGTGCCTTAAAACCGGTTTCATTATTCGAAAACCTTTTGTTATTTTGCAGCTTATGATTCTGGTCAGAATCTATACATCCGATACAGCAATCAAGATGATCCTTGGATATGTCAATGCCAACACACTGTTTTTTCATAATATTATTTTTTATAAAGCTGCAGTTTCCGATTATCTTTTCTCGTAATTATCCGGGATATTTATTCATTCCCTAAGTACTGTTCAGATTTTGGAGAAACTTAGAGACAGAGAATCTTTCTTTTTACGGTATATTAAAATCAAATCAACTA
>NZ_JAULSJ010000078.1:0-1189 GCF_030518295.1 Chryseobacterium urinae
AGCTGTAGTTCTTTTTATTCAGCTTTAAACAAGTTAATTGTGTAATCTAATAATTTACTATTTCCAAATTCTCCATGTCCTGGAATTATTATTTTTACATCCGGATATTCTTTTTTCACTTTTTCTACTGTATTTGACCAAGTTGAAATATTTGCATCACCTAAATATCCTTTGCTTGCTCCAAGTTCTTTTATTAGACAACCACCAAACATTATATTTTCACTTGGAAAGTAACCAATAATATTATCTTTTGTATGACCTTCTCCAAAATATTTTGCACTAATATTTTCGTTACCAACTTTTAGAATTATGGAATCATTAAATCCATTTTTTGGAATTTCATAATTATTCATTTTGGCTAATTCTATGGTTTTAGTGTATGAATAAGAAGGGATTTTGTGATTATGAAATGCTTTTAGTCCTCCCAAACAATCATCATGGAAATGTGTTGGAATTATCGCATTAATTTTGGAATGAAGTTCTTGATTTATCCATTTTATTAGTTCTTCAGAACTCAGATCATTTGTTGGTGTATCAAATACTATTGTTTCTTTATTCTTTCTCACAATTAAACCATTGCAAGGAACATTTCCGAAACTTTCTGTTTGTAAAAACGAGGTATGCTCAAATGCGTTTTTAGAAATCTGTGTTATTATTAAATTTTTAGATTTATAAACAACTTTGGGTTGAAATGAAACGTTTTTCTGCGAGTTACAGTTCGATATAAAAAACGAAATGAATAATAATAGTAAAGTATTTAATGTCTTAATTTTCATTTATTTAACGGTATTTTTGTAGAATTACAGCTAACGGGAAAAGTATTGCCGAAGAAGCGGGCTTTTTATAACAGAGATTTAAAAAGAAACACTTCCCGAAGCAAAAATTTTTCCCTTTTTCAAAGTTACAATTTTTCTTTGGAAAAGGGAAAATTTTTTGCGGATATTTTGCCAAAACGCTCAAAGAATTCCTTCAACCCCGCTTTTTTGGCAATACTATGTTGAACTAAACCTTCGGTAGCTTTCTCAGCGCTATATTTAGTTACTTTGTAAAACTAATTAAAAATCAGTAAAATGGCAACAAAAAAAAGAGTTTAGAAGAGCTTAGAGAAAACAAGATCATCAATCAGGCAAAGCGCGAAGTTCCGGGATTTGCGGAGCTTTTGCATAGGTTTGAACGTACGGTTTCTGTA
>NZ_JAULSJ010000079.1:0-1176 GCF_030518295.1 Chryseobacterium urinae
ATCTGTAGGCGTTCTTTATTTTTTCTTCGATTTTGGCGTGTAAATTTTCTTTTATCCACTTATTCATTCCTTCGTCACTATTATCTTCTGCGGAATGCCAAGGACTTTCTTCGTTTATTAGTAATTCGTTTGTTTTGAGGTCATAAAGAGAATGATAGAGTCCACTTCTTTCCATAATTAAATAATCATTTTGGATGAATATTCTCACGTTGTCTAAGTTTTTAGGACCTTCATCATAATTAAATGCGACTTTTTCAAAATTTTGGTTTGAGTTATCAATCGTTCTTTTGTCAACCGTTTCAATGTTATTCCAATCTTTCTTTTTCCATTTGAGTATTTGAAATTCTACATCATCAAATCCTGCAACTGAAAAATATAACGCATAGACATCATTTTTGTAATTTAATGTTTCAAGAAGTAACAGGTTTTTAAAGAAGTCCATATAAATTTCTGCTTTTATTTCTGCATATTTTTCGAAACCTTTAGAATTCAGTTTTTTCGTTTCAATGTCTTGATATTCCGAAGCAATACTATCTTGTTTCGTTATTATTCCTTGCTTTTTAAGTTTAGAGTATTCCAAAGAATCAACGGTTGCGAAATATTTTTCAATTGGAATTTTTCTTTCAGTTTGACCAAAAGCAAAATTTGACATTAAAATCAGGGTAACAATTATGAATTTTGTTTTGTGCATAATTTTGGTGTACGCTTACAGATAACGGTTTGGGGCTTGCCGAAGGCGGGGATTTTTAGCACAAAAATTCAATCGAAGAACGAAAGTTGAACCTTGTACAAATGCCCAATCGAAGCCGTTCAGCCCCGCTTTTGGCAAACCCTTGTTGAACTAAACCTTCGGTAGCTTTCTCAGCGCCATATTTAGTTACTTTGTAAAACTAATTAAAAAATCACTAGAATGGCAACAAAAAAAAGAGTTCAGACGAGCTTAGAGAAAACAAAATTATCAATCAGGCAAAGCGTGAAGTTCCGGGATTTGCGGAGCTTTTGCAAAGGTTTGAACGTACGGTTTCGGTGTTGGGACGCAGCCAAAGTACGTTTCAAAATTACTCTAGACACGTCGCTGCGGTGTCGCTTCATTTCGGGAAAATTCCTACAGAGCTCGATCCTGAGCAAATCCACGATTACCTTTTTTATCTACAGAAAAAATCTAAATCTCCATCA